>PMOP01000191.1 GCA_003161495.1 Acidobacteriota bacterium
GTGATGTTCGGCAATCCGGAAACGACGACGGGCGGCCGCGCGCTGAAATTCTACTCTTCGATCCGGCTCGATATTCGCCGCATTCAGTCCATCAAGGAAGGCGACCGCGTCATCGGCTCGCGCACGCGCGCCAAAGTGGTGAAGAACAAAGTAGCCGCGCCGTTCCGCGAAGCGGAGTTTGACATTCTCTACGGCGAAGGCATTTCCCGCGAAGGCGACTTGATCGACCTCGGCGTGGATAAAGGCGTCCTCGAAAAAGCGGGCACGTGGATTTCGTTTGGCGGCGAACGGCTTGGCCAGGGCCGCGAAAACGCGCGAGTGTTTTTGAAGGAACACGCCGACGTCCGCGGGAAAATCGAAAACCTGCTGCGAAAGAAAATGAATATTCCCATACCCGGCGCGGCCAATGGCAACGGGGCGCTGGCGCCGGCAGCGCAGGCGGAGAAACCCGCCGAAAAGCCTGGGATTCAGGCGGTCGCCGCTGCTGCTTCCGCCGCCGCAGGCAAGCCGCGTCCGGTGGTAAAGTAGCAGCATCCGCCGGTAAAATATTGGTTTCTACTCATCGCGGCCTGGCAATCTGCCGGGCCGCGATATTTTTTGTCCCAACTGTGATGTACCGTTTGAGCCACTTCTTGAACCAGGTGTTCCTTCAGGATACACCCCGCGAATTTGTGTTCCACCGCTAGCCAGCGTGTTTTCATGATAGTACGAAGGTACTGGGGTATGGCCCCGTGCGTGATAGTACGTAGTAGTGAAGATTGGCTATTGCGTTCGAGCGGACAAATTACCTAGAATCAGATCCTAAGCTCGATACGCGCTTCGGGAGCGCTTAAGCGGTCCAGATTGGAACAATTGACCATGATGTATCGGCCCAGCTATTTTCGATTTTTGGCAATTCTCCTCTGCATAACAATTGCAGGGGCACCCGCCATGGCGGCTCCCGCGCCACGTGCAGCGCACGCTTCGATTAAAAGAAGCTCATCCGCGCGCTACGGCGTACCTACTTTTACTGACTCTGAGAAGGGCGACGTCGCCACTTACGACGACCCGGTCGTACGCAAGGCTGCCATTGACGCGTTGGGACGCTACAACGGTTCCGTCGTCGCGATCGATCCAGCCAGCGGACGCATTCTCACGGTGGTTAATCAGAATCTCGCTTTTTCCGCCGGCTTCATTCCGTGCTCGACGATCAAGCCGGTGATCGCGGTTGCCGCGCTGCAGGAAGGCGTGGTCACGCGCGACACGATGATCCGCGTCGCTCCCCGCAAATATTTGAACCTTACCGAAGCGCTGGCGCATTCCAATAACGCGTTCTTCGAGGAACTCGGCCGCCGCATGGGTTTCGACACGGTTTCGCATTACGGCCACCTTCTCGGCCTCGGCGAACTGGCCGGCTATCAGATTCCTGAAGAACATCCGGGCGGATTTCCATCCGAGCCGCCGTCGTTCGGCGGAGTGGCGCGCATGTCCAGCTTTGGCCAGGGCATTCAGATGACGCCGCTGCAGCTGGGCGCGTTGGTATCGAGCATCGCCAATGGAGGTACGCTCTATTACCTGCAATATCCGCGCACGCCGGAGGAACAAACGAATTTCACGCCGCGCATCAAGCGGCAGCTCAATATCGAAGCGCTCCTGCCGGAAGTGCGTGACGGAATGCTGGCCGCGGTGCTGTATGGCACGGCGCGCCTGAGCTACATTTCGGATGACGCGCAAGCGCTCGGCAAGACGGGAACATGCTCGGATGGCTCCTCGCGTCTCGGGTGGTTTGTTTCCTACGCCGATCAGGCGCATCCCAAAATCGTTCTGGTCGTGCTGATGCGTGGGCACACCAAGGCGATCCGTGGACCCATGGCTGCCGGAGTTGCGGGGCGGATTTATCGCCGCCTGAATGACGTGAATTATTTTGCGACGCGCAACAACGAACCCCGCTCCTCGGTGTTGGCCGCCGGAACACGGCAGTAACGGATTTCCTATCGTGAGCGTCCTGAAATTCAGGACGCTCACCGAAATTCAATCTCGAGTTTCAGCATCCCCCCGCGAATATTGAATTCACGTAACGGATTTCGTGCCAAGCCGCGCAGGTCTGATTTCAAATCTCAAATTTGAAATTTGAAAATCAAAAACCCCAACGCGTCGCCCTCGCTTTTCAAGTACTTTTTAAAATTGCAGATTGCAAGGACAGGTGGTTTTCAGATCTCAAATTTCAAATCTGAAATTTCAAATCGAAAACATCAAATCTTGAATTCCATTCGGGGAATTTCGCCAGGAAAACAAAAGGGCGGCCCGAACTTTCGGGCCGCCCTTTGCGTTGAAGTTTAATTTGAATTCAGCGCGAAAAAACTACCGCACTTCCCAGGTGTCTCCGGCGTTCAAGAGTTTTGAGAGATCGCCGGGGCCGCGCTTGGCAATGATGTCCTGAATCTGTTTGGACATCACGTCCTCGTAGCGGTCCCGGTCCCAGGAGCGCAGCACGCCGATGGGAGTGGGGAAGCCGGGCTTGTCTTCCATCTGCGCCAGCAAGTAAGCGTACGCGGCATTCGGATGGTGCTCGTCATGAACGAGGACGTCCTTTTCCGTGAGGCCGTTGCCGTTGCCGAGGTGGACGACTTCGAGTTCCATGCCGTTGAGGCGAATGCCCTTGTCGCGATTTTTGCCGTAAATAAGCGGCTTGCCGTGCTCGAGCTGCACCACGTGCTCGCTGCGGGCTTCTTTTTCGGTGAGGTCAAACCATGCGCCGTCGTTGAAGATATTGCAGTTCTGCAGAATTTCAACGTAAGCGGAGCCTTTGTGCGCCGCCGCTTTCCTCAGCGTCTCCTTCAAGTGTCCCTGGAAAACGTCCACGGAGCGGGCTACGAAAGAAGTGTCCGCACCGATCACCAGGCCCAGCGGATTGAACGGGCGATCCGCAGTGCCGAACGGCGTCGATTTCGTTTTCTTGCCGAATTCGGAGGTCGGTGAGTATTGGCCTTTGGTGAGCCCGTAAATCTTGTTGTTGAACATCAGCACCTTGATGCCGACGTTGCGCCGCAGCATGTGAATCGTATGATTGCCGCCGATAGCCAGCGAATCGCCGTCCCCGGTCGCCACCCAGACTTCCAGCTCCGGATGCGTGATCTTGACACCGGTCGCAACCGCGGGCGCGCGGCCGTGGATCGTGTGAAAGCCGAACGTGTTCATGTAGTACGGAAAGCGGCTGGAGCAGCCGATGCCGGAAATCACGACGAATTTCTCGCGCGGAATCCCCAGCTCCGGAAACACGGCCTGCACGGCGGAGAGGATCGCATAATCTCCGCAACCCGGACACCAGCGGACTTCCTGGTCCGTCTGAAAATCCTTCTTGGTAAGAACTGGAATCGTTGCCGTTGTCATTGGTATTTTCTCCAAATTCCTTTCGGCCTCAGGCCAGAATTTCTTCGATCTTCGCTTCGATTTCCAATTGTTTAAAGGGCTGTCCTTGAATCTTGTTGTAACCCTGCGCGTCCACGAGGTACTTGGCGCGCAAGAGCATCAGCAACTGGCCGAGGTTCATCTCGGGAACAAGAACTTGACGGTAGCGGCCGATCACTTCTCCAAGATTGCGCGGCAGCGGATTGAGATGCCGCAGGTGAACGTGGCCGATGCGATGCCCTTTGGCGCGCATCGTTTTCATGCCGGCGGTAATCGCGCCGTACGTCGAGCCCCAGGCCACAATCAAAAGGTCGCCGTCAGGATCGCCTGCGGGAACGAGGTCCGGAATATCCTGCGCCACGGCCTCGACCTTTGCTGCGCGGAGGCGAACCATCTTTTCGTGGTTCAGTGGTTCGTAGTTGATGTTACCGGTTACGTCCTGTTTCTCGATGCCGCCGATGCGGTGTTCCAGTCCCGGCGTGCCGGGAATTGCCCAGGGGCGCGCGAGAGTATCAGGATTGCGAGAATAGGGATGGAATCCGACGGGGTCGGTTGCATAGTTCACCTTAATGCCGGGGATTTCATCGACCGTCGGAATGCGCCACGGTTCGGCGCCGTTGGCCAGGTAACCGTCGGACAATATGATGACAGGGACCATGTATTTGAGGGCGATGCGGCAGGCTTCGACGGCGACCCAAAAGCAATCGCCTGGAGTCGACGGCGCAAGTATCGGAATCGGTGCTTCCGAGTTACGTCCGAACATGGCTTGGAGGAGGTCCGCCTGCTCGGTCTTGGTCGGCAAGCCGGTGGACGGGCCGCCGCGCTGAATGTCGCAAATCACGAGCGGCAATTCCGTGGCGACCGCGAGACCCATCGCTTCGGTCTTGAGCGCCATTCCGGGGCCGGAAGTCGTGGTGAGCGCCAGGGCTCCCGAATAAGCGGCGCCGATGGCGGAAGTGATGGCCGCGATTTCGTCTTCGGCCTGGAAGGTCATGACGCCGAAATTCTTGTACATGGA
>PMOP01000491.1:0-4956 GCA_003161495.1 Acidobacteriota bacterium
ATGAGCATGAAATCGGTATAGCCTCCGTCGCAGGTCAGACCTGTAATTTGCCGGCCTTTGCTGCAGGTCACGAAATCGCCTCGGCGGCAGGAATTGCAATAGCCGCAATGCCCGCCATGCCAGCCGACTCCAACGCGTTGCCCTGCTTCCCAGCCGAGAACGCCTTGGCCCACAGCATCGATTACGCCGGCGATTTCGTGTCCGGGGATGCGCGGGTAGGTGATGCCCGGGCGAGAACCGTCTTTCGCGTATTCATCGCTGTGGCAGATTCCGCAGGCTTGCACTTTGATCCGCACCGCTCCCGCAATAGGCTCGGGGATTTCGCGCTCCACGAGTTGAAACGGCCCTTTGGCATTCGGAACTTGCACGGCGCGCATCTTGGGCATGATTCCTCCAGAGTGATTTTGAATGTGATGAGAATGATGGCGGGATCAAGTAGCGCGGGCTTCAGCCTGCGGGGTTCAGTTCTTGCAAGGATTAAACCCCGCAGGCTGAAGCCCGCGCCACCAATTCTTCATTGCGTTACGCTGGTCTTTTCGGCTTCGCCCTTGGCGGCCGCCGCGCGCAGCCTGCGCAATTCCGCGTGGAACACGATCACGCTCATCCACATTCCGAGCGGATGCGCTCCGGCCTTCACCAGGGGATGAACGGTGCCGTTGCGGAATTTCTCGATGTCCTCATCCTGCAAAGTCTCGAGCACTTTCGATTCCTCGACTGGCAGACCATACTCGGCGGCCACCGATGGAATGTCGTTGATCAGGCGAACGCGCAGGCTGGGCTTGAAGCGCAGATCATAAAGAATCTTGTTCAGCTTGTAGGCGGAAGGCGAAGGATGCTTGTAAAATTCATATCCTTCCGAGCCCTTGAATTTGTAGGTGGCCGGACCTTTGGTCCCTTCCTCGGAAAATTTTCCGGTTCTTTTGTCCGGCAGGAAGCGCATCACGGCGTGTCCGTGATGCCAGGTGGGCTGGTAGGTGATCAGTTCGCCGGGCTGGTCTCCGATCATTCCGAACATGATCATCCAGGACAGCATTTCTGTATTTCCCACAACGTCAAGTTGCTCTGAAGTAAGAGAGAGTAAAGCCTCATGATTGCCTTTTTCCATCTGGGCGATGGCCCAGTAGTCGAACTCAAAATCGGGTGTGGGATATTTCCACGTTCCGGGAAAGTGCGACATCCCGCCGCTCGCGATCACCGCGACGCGCTCCGGTCGCGCAGCAATCACCTTGGCAATGGCCTTCCCGAGTTGTTGGCATCTCCGCGCGGTAGGCAACGGCGGCAAATAAGCGTTGACGAAAATCGGGACGACTGGAATTTTTCGGCCTTCGATGACCCATTCATAGACCGCCGCGAAGGCATGGCCGAGGATCGCGTCCTGGGAATACGCCATGTCGAAATCGGCGTTGACCAGCTTGTCGAGCAGGTCTTCGGCAAGCCCCTGATGAACTGGAAGGTCGTAGGATTTGCGGGCAAATTCCGCATGCGCTCTCTCACCGGACATAATGGCGAAGGTCGGGACGGACGACAGAAAGAACGTTTCCATGTGGTCGTTGCCGATTACGATGGCCACGTCCGGCTTGGTTTCATCCAGATCCTTGCCAAGCAGGCGCATCGCCGCAACGTCGGCGTCCAGTTGAGCAAGATCTTCACTAGGGGGCCGGACAAAAAGTTGAGGCGCGTGTACGGTTCCAAATGCCGCTACGATTTTACCCATGTTCGTTACCTCGTTTTCTTCCGAACGAACGCGCGCGCAATCGTTGCTCGCCGCTATTCCCTTGACCTTTGCGCAAAATACGCCGGAACTACGCTGATGGCTTGATTGTGCGGAAACCCCCAGAGTTCGTCAAGAAAAACTGTCTGCCATCCAGCGAGTCACAATGCGGGAGGTAGCTGGTAGAAATCGTCATTCACCAGTCACTAGTCACCAGTCACCAGCTCACGCACTCGCCGCAATTCCCTGTTTCTGAATTTGCTTCGCGAGGCGCGGATAAACTTTCAGGGCGTTGGCTTCAAAAATCTTTTTCTTTTCCTCCGCGTTTAAGATTGTCGACCCATCGATGTAACGCCTCGTGTCGTCGAAATAGTGGCCGGTTTCGGGATCGATGCCTTTGACGGCGCCGACCATTTCCGACGCGAAAAGGATATTCTCCGCGGGAATGACTTTGGTCATGCAATCGATTCCCGGCTGGTGGTACACGCACGTATCGAAGTAAACGTTGTGGAGCAGAAGTTCTGTGAGCGGCGGGCGCTTCATGTCCTGCGCGATGCCGCGATAGCGGCCCCAGTGATACGGCACCGCGCCTCCGCCATGTGGGATTACGAATTTCAGCGTTGGAAAATCCCGGAACAGGTCGGACGTAAGAAACTGCATGAAGGCAGTCGTGTCGCCGTTGATGTAGTGCGAGCCGGTCGTGTGGAAAGCGGGGTTGCACGTGCCCGTCACGTGGACCATCGCGGGGACTTCCAGTTCCACCATTTTTTCGTAAAACGGATACCACCATTTGTCCGTAAGCGGCGGCTCTTTCCAGTAGCCGCCGGAAGGATCGGGATTCAAATTGCAGCCCACAAATCCCAACTCTTTGATGCAGCGTTCCAGCTCCGCGATGCAGTTTTCAGGTCTCACGCCGGGCGTTTGCGGCAATTGGCAGACTCCGATGAAATTTTTGGGATAGAGGTTGAGGATGCGATGGATCATGTCGTTGCAGATGCGCGTCCAGGACGCGCTCAATTTCGCGTCCCCAACGTGATGGCCCATGGCGGATGCACGCGGAGAAAAGATGGTGACGTCGGTGCCGCGCTCGCGTTGAAACTTCAGTTGCGCGGGCTCCAGCTTTTCGCGAATTTGATCGTCGCTAATCTGCGGCGGCGCCGGTTCCTTCGAGGAATTGTTGAACGCGGCGACTTGCTGCTTGCGGAATTCGATAAAGGCCGGCGGCTCGGAAGTATAGTGCCCGTGGCAATCGATAATCATTATTTTCTCCGGAGAATGATGCAAAACATTATACAAAGCGAACCAATCTAGCACACAATTCCGCGGATGGTTTGCGGGTTGAGTAGCGCAGGCTTCAGCCTGTGGGTTTTTGGTAGCGGCGTGCGCGACCGTGCAACCAACCAAAACCCACAGGCTGAAGCCCGCGCCACTAAAACCGATCCTCAATTGACATTGCCCTCGTGAGTCGACAGAATTCCCTTTCACCGCGTGTCCGCAACCACAAATTCTAGGCAAGGGAGAAAAGGAAATGAAAGCCATCGTCGTGCACGAATTCGGGGCGCCTGAAGTCATGAAGCTGGAAGAATTTCCCACACCAAAAGCCGGGCCGGGGCAAGCGGTGGTGCGCATTCATGCAGCCGGCGTGAACCCGTTTGACACTTACATGCGCGCGGGCACGTATGCCATCAAGCCACAGCTGCCTTATGTGCCCGGCGGCGAAGGTGCGGGCGTGGTGCACGCCGTCGGAGAGGGCGTAACGCAATTCAAAGCGGGCGATCGCGTCTACGTGGGGCATCCCGTCACCGGCACGTACGCGGAATATTGTCTCGCGCTCGAATCGCAACTGCATCGCCTTCCTGAGCGCACCACGTTTCCTCAAGGCGCGGGAATTTACGTGGCGTGCGGCACGGCGTATCACGGGCTCTACCATCACGCGAATGCGCGCGCATCGGAAACGTTGCTGGTGCACGGCGCAAGCGGCGGCGTGGGAATCGCCGCGGTGCAAATCGCGCGCGCGATGGGAATGACGGTGATCGGAACAGCGGGCACGGAAAAAGGGTTGGAACTCGTGCGGCGCGAAGGCGCGCATCATGCGTTCAACCACCGCAACGCGGGCTACACGGACGCAATTCTTAAGGCGACGAACGGCCGCGGCGTGGACGTGGTCCTCGAAATGCTGGCCAACGTAAATCTCGCCGCCGACTTAAAACTTCTTGCGCGATTTGGCCGCGTGATTGTCATCGGCAGCCGCGGAGACATCTCCATCACGCCGCGCGACCTGATGGCGCGCACCGCGTCGGTGCGCGGCTTCGTCCTCTGGGGCATTTCGGAAGCCGACGAAGCGGACGTGCACGCGGGCCTATACGCGGGGCTTGAAAACGGCACGATCCGTCCCGTGGTTGGCAAGGAGCTTCCAATTAGCGAAGCCGTCCGCGCCCATAAGGAAATCATGGAAACCGGAGCGCTGGGCAAGACCATTCTGGTTCCGCAAATTTCCTAGGCTGCCAGCGCGCGTTCGGAGTGGAAACGGATTGCCGCGACCACGCCAAACACGATAAAAAGCGCCAGCGAGGCAACCTGCGCGATGACAAACGGTGGCTCGGATTGCGTGGGCGCCAACGCTTTTAAAGCGGGCACCTTCTGAAACAGCTGGACGACCAATACAAAAAAATTGAAGTAGAAAGCGATCACCGTGGTGATCACATATGTCCGTCGCCACGCGCCAGCGAGATGAAAGGCATAGCGGGCGGGGATCGCAATCGCCAATGCAATGAGCGACAGTATGCCGAGCACATGGGAAGGCAACAATTTGTGGAAGGGGAAGAAAAATCCGGTGACGCTTGTCAGCGCCGTGCTCGTCAGAAAAATGGCAGTCCAGCCGTCGAAGCGTTTCGAGGCGAATAGTCCGAACACAACGACGAAGCCGGAGAAGATCCCGATCAAGCTCAACACGACGTGTGCGAAAGTAAAAGTCGTCATTCCCAAGATCATGATGGGTCCCCTCTCAGAAACGATTTGTTGCTGCCGCACCGTGAAGAAAACGACCAGGAACTTGGGAAGGTACACCGATTAGGTTCCATGCGCAATGGCGGGTCGAGTAGGACGGGCTTCAGCCTGTCTGCTTTTGTGCGGAGTTTGGTTAGAGAAAAGCGGACAGGCTGAAGCCCGTCCTACCTGAATTGAATGCGCGCAATTTTGTTGGTGCGGTCGTACGGGAGCCACACCGTCGGCGGATTCGTGCTGCT
>PMOP01000491.1:4971-9955 GCA_003161495.1 Acidobacteriota bacterium
GAACTTCGCGATCCTGTCCGAGTTCAGCATGGTGATCCAGACCGTGTGGTCCTTTGTATTCACGGTAGCGGAGTAAGGCTGGCTGAACCGGTGCGGCAAAGGATATTCGGTGACTTTTTTGGTTCGCGCATCGATTTTCGCGAGACGGTCGGCGAAAAATTCGCAGACCCAGACGACATCATTTCCGCGATCTGCCGCCGATCGCCGCGGTCCCTTTTCAAGGGGCGTCGCGGTATTCGGCGTCAGGCCCAGGCTGGCGGAAAGTTCGCGATCTTTCGCGGTGACTTCATAGTCTTGCGAGATCACCGCATCCAAGGATAAATCGTCGATCTTGCCGGAATGCGAATCGACGATCTCCATCACGTTCCCGCCAGGCTTGGAAATCCAAACTTTATCTTCTTCATCCGCCGCAATGTCGTAATTCGCTTTTCCCGGGCGCTCGGAATAATTCGTATATTTTCCGGTTAGCGGATCGAGCTTGAAAGCTCCTTCGCGGTGCGGAGACCACACATTCCCTTTTGTGTCCAGCGTAATGAAATCGCCTGAAAATGGAAAATCCTGCGGCCGCGGATATCTGAAAAATTTCCCGGTTTCGGGATCGAACTTCGTCGGACTGCCTTCCGTGCCATTCGCAAACCAGAGGTTGCCGGCTTTGTCGAACACCAGCGCATGCGAGCTTTCCGCTGCATTGGCCTCGTCCGCCAGCTTGTACTCGGTAATTCGCCCCGTGTGAGGGTCAAGTTTTCCCAGCGTGCGTTCCGGAGTTGCATCGTCGGCAAACCAGACGTATCCGCCTTTGTCGATCGCAACGTCGTGAGCCGCCCGGCCATTCCATCGGGAAGGAGTTCCTTCCGACCAGTCCGTGCCGTTATGCTCCATGGTCCAGCCCGGCATATCAGGCCGCGACAAGTCATATTCGGTAACCACAATTTGAGCCGATTCGCCGGTGGGGCGCGGAAGCAGTTTTAAATTCAGCGGAGAATTTCCGGGGCCGCGAACGCGCCCCAAATATTCCGCGAGTTCCTGCTTGTAGGCGTGAATCACGGGATTGGGCGTCGCATTTTCGGGCGCATATCCGATGGACAGCATTTTTTCCATCAAGGTGATCACAGCGCCCCAGCCTGCGGCATCGAACCTGTTCTGCAGGAGAAAACTGACTTGATGGCATCCGCTGCAGTTGTTGATAAATACCGCCTTCATGCGCCGGTCATTGGGAGTATCCTCAGGCAAACTGGCGGCCCACTCGGTGCCGGAAAGTTGTTTGTGAAAATCGGCGAGGCTCGCGAGCGTCAACTCGACTTGTTTCTTCGTTCCACCGGTGAGATCCGCTTCCGCTTTGGATGTCTCAAAACCAACCGCTTGCGCCCACACTTTGTATTGACCGGCGTTCATCGGGGGAAACGAATACCGGCCGGACTCGTCGGTATACACCGTGGTTGTAAATGTCTCGCTGGGAGCACGCGCAGAAACGCCGACTCCCTCGATAGGCTTGCCATCCGATGATTTTACAATTCCGGATAAACCGCCAGCGGCCGGCACGGATTGCGAAAAACTATTTTTCGCGCAGAAAATAAATGCGAGCGACACGAAAAGAGAAAAAGTTGCAAAGAAAGAGTTTCTTCTCAGCACAAAGCGCCTCCGCACATCTCGGAAAAACATCTACAACGTCTTCAAGTACGCAATCAGATCGTCCACTTCTTTTGGCTCAAGGCCGTACTGGAACCCGGGCATATCCGGACCGCCCTTTAAAATAAACCCTCGCAAGATTTTCAGTTGATCCGGCGCGGCATCTTTGAACTGTCCGCTGAGGCTTGGCCCGATCACCGCCGGCGATCCAAATTTTAATTTTCTGGGCAAATGGCACAGCGAGCAGCGCTGCAGAAACAATCCTTCTCCGCGACGCGCCTCGTCGCTCAGCTTTTCCGTGCTGGGTGGAGTAGGAGCGGCCTTGCTTTGCGCCAACAAATTGGCTGTTTCATGGCCAGAGAGCGCCGCGAAAACCAGCACAACAGCGAAGATCATTCTTTTTTTCAAAATGGATTTTCCCTCACCCTGCGTTCCCCGTCCGACAACTGCCCCGAGTATGGACGGACCTTCTGTACCGCTACGTCACCCACTCCTTTTGTCAATCGGACAGCGATATGTTAAGCCCCCTGTTGACTTTCAGGCAACTCTAACACAACCAGAATTGCGTTTTGAGAATCAAATCAGCATGCTTAAGGTTGGAAAGATATTGAATTTGCTCGGCGAGCGTCTTGTATTTTTACAATTCCGGCCTCGGCAACCGTTTGACAGGCTCAGATTCGCAAATAAAAAATTAATTCTATTCCATAGAAGCTGCCGTTGAGCGAACTAACACGGTTTTTCGTCTACGAGTTAGCCGAAAGAGGAGGTCCAAATCACTGTTTTGGTATCACGCAAACAATCTCATAAATTATTAGCCGGAATTCTCTTAACACTATTTTTTGTGGTCGCCGGAATATTGCTGGAAGGAAGGCTCGTCAAGCTTCCCATGGTCTCGAAAGGGGAGAGCGCCAACGAAAGAGTTGGCGTAATTCACGTTCATACCAAAGCTTCCGACGGCAGCGGGACGGTAGCCGATGTGATGGCCGCCGCCGAGAAAGACAATCTCTCTTTTATCGCCATCACCGATCACAACGTCGCCATGACCGAAAGCGATCTTGCCGAAGATCCGCCGGACCTACCCATTATTTCAGGAATAGAGGTCGGCACGACTGCCGGACATTTCCTCGCGCTTGGTATCCCCGCCTCCTGGGTTCCGCCGAAGACGAACAATGACCGTGAGTTGCTGGCTTCGGCCAGGGCCGTTGGCGCATTCCGTGTTCTGGCCCATCCGTTTCATCCGCACACGCCCTGGACCGACTGGAAGACATCCGATTTCGACGGAATGGAAATCTGGAATGAGGACGCAGCCTGGCGTCAGAGTAATTTCTTCGACATTATGGACGCGCTGCTTTTATACGGAGAAAACGACCAGCTCGCTCTCGTCCGATTGGCAAGCACGCCGGAAGATAATTTCGCAAAATGGGATGAACTTCTGCAGCAGCGGCCGGTCGCGGGGATTTGTGCCGCGGACACGCATGCCCGCCTGCGCCTGGGGTTCGGCCATGACTGGCGGTTCCCCGGCTATGTGCCGTCCCTCAAGGTAGCGCGGGAACACGTGCTGGTATCTTCGAGTTCAGGCAATGGCAACCCATCGCTTGCAAGCGGCGCCGAAATCCTGGACGCGCTGAGGAACGGCCACTCGTATTGCGGGCTGGACTCACTCTATCCCGCCGACGGATTCTCGTTTCACGTCTCAAGCGGCGACGCTTCCGGCGGTCCAGGTGACAAGCTTCACTGGAGTGGAGCCGCGCGTCTCCGAATTTCCACCCCCTCTGGCGCAACCTCTCCGTTAATTAAAATTTTTCGCGATGGGCGGGAGATCACCGAAAAGGAAGCTTATACAATCGATGAACCCCTCCCTGGCCCCGGCATTTACCGGACCGAAGTTTTTTTGCGCCAGCCCGGCTGGAGCGGCGGGCGTCGCTGGACACTCTGGGTGTTCACAAATCCGGTTTACGTAACGTCACAATAAGAAAAGCCGCCTTTGCATTTTTGATTCTCGTGCCTGGATGACCGGGCTTCCATTCGGAATCTGAATATCCGCGCGCTTTCTTGCGGTATACTCCTCGCAAGGCCAAGCCGGCCGCTCTATTTTGTCTTCGGAGAAAGCGATGAAAAGCATACTCTCCACAGCATTTTTAGCATTCCTGATTGCTACTTCCGCGCATGCATCTCCGGGAGGCGACATTTCCGGAATCGTCAAAGGCGAAGATGGCGCTCCTTTTCGGGCGGCATTTGTGCGCGCGCAAAATGTAAAAACTAAAATGCTGATGATGGTTTTAACGGACAATCAGGGCCAATATCGCACCGACAATCTTCCTGCGGGAACCTACGAAGTGTGGGCGACTTCAACGGGATATAAAAGCGATCCTTCGCGCCGCACCGACGTCACCGTGCAAGACGGAAAAACTTCCATGGCCGGTTTCACGATGAAGAAAGGCGCGGTGCAGTGGAGCCAGTTGACGAAGTATCAGGCGGGAATTTTGTTGCCGGCGGCGAAGGGCAAGGACGTAGTCCTCCAGGAATGTTTCAATTGCCATGCGATGAGTAAAATCGGCGCGATGGGGCGCGACCGCGAGGGTTGGCTCGAAGCGATTGAGCACATGCGCCAGGTCGGAGTCGCCGAAATAAAACCAGATGTTGCGGACCAAGTGTCGGAATACTTGGGCACGGTTTTTGGTCCGGACGCCGAGACACCCGCATCCCCGGCTCTTTTACCCCAATATCAAAAGGTGAAGCAGGAACACGATTACTTTTCTGATGACGCCTTGAACATCGTGTACGTCGATTATCAATTGACGGGAGAGCCGAAGGATCGCCCAGGTAGCGGCAAGCAGGACAAGGATGGAAACATCTGGATGGAAATGGGCGGCGGATTATCGAAGCTCGATCCCGCGACAGGCGAGCTCCACACCTGGAGATTGCCGGACCCGACGCGCCCCTTCATTCATGAAATTCTGCCGACCGCGGATGGTTCCGTTTGGCTCACAATAGAAAAGCAAAATGCGCTCGCAAGATTTGACACGCGTACGGAAAAATTTGAAGTCTACCGGCAGCCCTACGATGGCCCGCCGCCAGTTGAAATGGAGCCGAACGCCCCGTGGCCCAACCTGCGATACACCGCCGGAGATCAAACTTCAGACCCGCGCAGGCATACCGCCGTCGCCGACCTGCAAGGAAATATCTGGAGCTCGGGCCGCCCGCTCAGCAAGTTCGATATCGAGACCAAAAAATTCACTTTCTTCCCAGAAGTTCCTGACATCTACGGCATTGCCGTGGACAAGGAAGGAAACGTCTGGTTTGCCGAGTTCAATTCCAAGGATCATCACAGCATCGGCAAAGTGGATGTGAAAACCAA
>PMOP01000491.1:9988-13368 GCA_003161495.1 Acidobacteriota bacterium
TACGGAATAGCTGTCGATCACAACGACAACCTCTGGTATGCGTCCATGTACACCGATGTGATCGGGAAGCTGAACCCCAAAACCGGCAAGGTGATTGAATACCCCACACCCTACGGCGAACGCGGTACCAGGGATATGTTTGAGGATGCTCAAGGGCGAATCTGGTACGGCGCACAACCTTACGGGAAAGTTGGGTATGTGCGGCTGCGATCGGAATCGGAAAAGGCTGTGGCGCAGAAGTGATGACGCGCTAGTGTTGGGGTATGCGCGGATTATTTGTGGTGCCTGCTGAGGGATGTTCGCATGATCGATAAGACGGGCAAGGCTTACGAAAATCTAGCGCAAGTAATATTCCAGTCTGTTATAGATCAAAAACAGTTTCCCAATCTCAAGGTCGACCGTAACGTGACTCTTCAGGGCAAGACAACTTCCCACCAAATCGACGTCTACTGGAAATTCGAAGTCGGCGGGGTTCCTCACGAGGTCATCGTTCAGGCGAAGGACTGGGCGACTCCCGTTAAGAAGGGGCAGCTATTGCAATTCAAGGGAGTATTGGATGACTTGCCCGGCCAACCGAGGGGCGTGTTCGTGACGCGAAGCGGATATCAAAAGGGAGCGAAAGACTACGCACTGGCGCACGGTATCGTTCTGTATGAATTGATGGAATCGGAGCCATCGCCTCCCGTGGGCATTACCGCCGGCGGATGGGCGAAAGTTTCTCTCATTTACATGCCGTTACACGGTGCGGTGAAGGCCCACGGGGAAGATTTCAACACGAAGAACTTATTTGCATGGGGGGTTACCAGGGACATTTGCACGCCCCACTTCTCCGAGATCAACTTCGGGGTATCCAAAAGCTGGTTGGAGCAGGAGTACCACTCCCAGGACTTGAGCAATGTCAAAAGACTGGAGAACCTTTCCACTCCTCTAACCGATATGACCTTGCACAATCAAGAAGGAACCGCTATCAGTAACCTGCAGACACTTTTTTCAGAATTCGCAGCGGCCATGAAAGAAGAGGGAGTCGATCAGAAACAGATGTCCCATATTTTTCCAGTGCCGACTTTCATTCGCGTTGCCTCTGCGGCCATCCCCTACTTCAAGATCGACACAGTCTCGGTGACTGTAACAATCGAGCATAGTCATCAAACGCAGCGTTTGAAGATGTCTAACTTTTCCCAATTGGTGTTGCACGAACTCAACCGCGATCGAACCCAGTTTTTCGCTATGACGCCTTCGGTGACCGCAGATTTGTCGAGCAAGGATAAAGTTTAGGAGTTCCATGATTCTTCTAACATTATCTTGACTTCACTCCTTGTTTAAATATTAAGAAAGCTAGAGCCCATTGCACAACCTAGCTAAGTTATTGATTTCATTGGGCCGAAACTGGGTTGTGCAACAGCTTCTAGTCTTATAGGTAGATTGAATCGGCCTATGAAACGACCATCGCCCCATAAAACATTCATCTTCACTTCATAAAAATCGCCTTCGAGAGGATCATGTGGACGCCTTTGTTGCCGTCGACGACTTGCGTGATGTGCAGGTCGGCGGCGACGCTGGCGAGCATGTAGGCGTCGTCGCGCGTCATGTGTTTTTCCTGCACGAGGAAATCGATCATTTCGCGGACCGCCATCTTGGTTGCTGCGGTGAGATCTTCGTCGAGTCCCATGGTGATGAATGCGGCGGGCGTTTCGGCGCGCGGCCAGTGGAGGCGCATGTCTTTGCGCACAAAAAACTGGAACGTGCCGACCAGTGAGGTTTCCATCGCGGTGATGTCCACCTCCCCGTCGCCCTGGCCTGCGTGGCCATCGCCTGCCTGGAAGAGCGCCCCGGGTGCATGAATTGGGATGAACAGCGTTGTGCCCTCGACCAGCTCTTTGTTGTCCAGGTTTCCGCCATTCACCCAGGGAGGAGAGCTGCTGATGCGGCCGGAGCTCGCCGGCGGCGCGACTCCCATGCTTCCGAAAAATGGATGCAGCGGAATCTCGATGCCGTCGCCAAACTGCGCGACCATGCGTTTCTCATCCAGCGGAATCATTTTCACGCGTTCATAAGGAAAATCCTCAGGCAGGAGGCCGCAACCCGGCGAAAAAGCATTCAGGGCATAAGGAATCGCCAGCCGAATTTTCTGGATACGCACTTCCAGGACATCGCCCGGCTCGGCGCCTTCAATGAAGACCGGGCCAGTCAGCATGTGAATGCCCGGGCCGTGATCCTTCACCTGATCGTAAATTTCGCGCCATGCCGGTTCGACGCGGCCGGGCCAAAGGCCCGCGCTCTCATAACGCTCGCGGCTTGCCGTAACAAGCGTCTGCATTTCCACCGTGTCGCCGGACTTGATCTGCAGCGCCGGAGGGGTCTTCGCATCGTAATAGCCCCACGTCGCGGTCTTCGGCGAGGGTTTCAATTGGTAGAAGTTTCCGCCCGGCTGCGCGGATTGTTGGGCACACAGGGGCGCAGCGAAACACACGAACAGGAAAAATGCCGAACAATGCAATCGCGTCATGGTTTGCTCTCTCCTCATGTGAGACGCTGTAGAATGGTGCGCCGTACCAACTGGTTTCTATGAAACGCGGCCGGCACAAATTATAGGAGAAACTTTCATGAAAATGCATTCCAACACAATTTTTATCACGGGCGGCACGTCAGGCATCGGAAAAGGCCTTGCCGAGGCATTTCACCGTCTTGGAAATCAAGTCATTATCGGCGGCCGCCGCGAAGATCGTTTGCGCAGCGTCTGCGCCACCAATCCCGGAATGCGGCATTTCGTTCTGGATGTAACGGATCTCGCCTCTATTCGGAATACCGCCCGGAAGGTCATCGCCGAATTCCCCGCCCTTAACTGCGTCTTTAACAACGCCGGCATGCAAAGAAGGCACGATTTTGCGGGAGGAAAACCTGTCGACGATGCGGCGGTGGTTGCGGAAATTCAAACAAACCTGCTGGGCTTGATTCGCGTGTCCTCTGAATTTCTTCCGCACTTGAAGAATCAGCAAGACGCTATCCTTTTGAATGTTTCTTCGGGACTCGCCTTTGTCCCTCTCTCCATTTTTCCCGTTTACTGCGCCACGAAAGCCGCGGTTCACTCTTTCTCGCTTTCCTTGCGTCGCCAGCTGAAAGACTCGAAAGTTAAAGTCATCGAACTCATTCCGCCGTACGTGGCGACCGAACTTGGCGGAGGCGCGACGCCGCCGTCCGGCGCCCTTCGTCCAATGCCACTGGAAACTTTTATTGTTGAGACCATGAAGGAACTCGAAGGAAACGAGGATGAAATAGCGATTGGCGGCTCCAAGAACCTGCTTGCAGCTACAGCCCCGGAGAGCGTGCGAAAGATTTTCGACGGCATGAACCATTAACTCCCAGGCTAATTGCGGAACTGC
>PMOP01000161.1 GCA_003161495.1 Acidobacteriota bacterium
AACGGCTGGCTCATGACCGGCGATCTTGGCCGCGTGGATACGACCGGGCATCTGCAACTTTTCGGCCGCAAAAAAAACATGATCGTCACCGCCGAGGGAAAAAACATCTATCCCGAAGACGTAGAAAATAATTTTGAGGGCATTGCCGTAAAAGAATTTTGCGTTTTCGCGGAGAATTACATCTGGCCGCAGCATACCATGACCGGAGAAAAGCTCGTGCTGGTACTCCATCCCGAGCCAGGGCAAAGCGTGAACGGCGCTCTAATCCAGGAACTTTCGCGGCGCAACTCCCAACTCTTGAATTACAAGCGCGTCTCCGGCTACATCGTGTGGGATCAGGATTTCACACGCAATGCGGCAATGAAAATTCGGCGCGTGATCCTCGCTGGACAAATCGGCAAACAACTCGATCGCAGCGCGATGGTTTCCCTGTGAGCGAAGCCTATTTCACGATCGTAAATCCGGCGGCGGGCGGCGGGCGCTGCGGAAAGCTGGCGCCTCGCGCGCTGGACCGCCTCCGCGCCGCGGGCCTTCGACTCGAGGTGCGCGAAACGCGCGCGCCCGGCGAAGGTACCGTGTACGCAAACGGGGCGTATGCAGATGGGTTCCGCAAGTTCATTGCCGTGGGCGGCGATGGTACAAGCTTTGAGATCGTCAATGGAATTTTTCCGGACGCAGCCGCAGGGGGCCGCGCCTCTCTGGGATTTCTTCCTCTTGGGACCGGCAATTCGTTTCTCAGAGACTTTGTCGAAAACCGAACGGACCTTGCGGAATTCGGTATCAAAGGAATTCTTGAACACCGGACGCGCCCCTGCGACGTCATTTGCCTGAACCATTCGGGCGGCGCACTCTTTTACATCAACACGCTGAACATGGGATTCGCCGCGGATGTTGCGACGCTGACCAATCGCCACTTAAAATTTCTGGGCGAGCCCGGATATTTGGTGGGAGTGCTCGTTTCCCTGGCGAGGTTGCGCCGCCGCCCTTTTCCGCTTCGCGCGGACGGCGAGCGCGACGACCGCCGCTGCCTGTTTGTTGCCTTTAGCAATAGTAAGTACACTGGCGGTAAAATGATGATCGCGCCGCAAGCCTCCATCGACAGCGGCTTGATTGAATATGTTCACTGGGGACCGATCGGACGAATGGGCCTGGTGCGCAATTTGCCGACGCTGTTTACAGGCTCGCACAATCGGCATCCAATGGCTTCCAGGCGCACGGCGGCGCGCATCGAATTTGATTTGAAGAATCCCGTCGACGTGGTAGTCGATGGAGAGGTGCTCACGCTGGAGGCAGAATCACTGGAAGTGATGCCCGGCGCGCTCGATGTAATGGTATGAACGTGGAAAGCGAACAACCAATTCCCGCATCCGCAACCGCGGAGGCCTCCGGCGAGCAGGGCCTGCGCCGCGCCTGGGCCATTGCGCGCAGCACGTATCACTGGCTGCTCTCGGCTGCGTTTTTCTTTCCGGTGGCCAGCTTTCTCGTTGTGCTCGGCAGCTTCATTGATCCGCGCAGAAATGATGGCGCGCAGCGGTGGCTTTGCCGCGTGGTCATGAAACTCGCGGGCGTCAACGTCGTGGTACGGCGCGCTCCCGGCTTCGATCCGGCGCGCACCTGCTTCCTTCTTGTCAATCACGTCAATCTGTTCGATCCGTTTCTCCTGTACGCCACGGTGCCGCAATTTTTCCGCGGGCTGGAACTGGAATCTCATTTTCGGATACCCGTATACGGCTGGATGATGAAACGCTTTGGCAACGTTCCCGTGCCGGACGTGAATCGCCCTTCGGACCTGAAACGAATGTGGCGGCTGACTCGTGCCGCGCTCGATTCCGGAGTAAGCCTCGCGGTGTTCCCGGAGGGTCAGCGAACTCGCGACGGCCATGTTGCGCCGTTCAAGGATGGAGTGTTCCGCATGGCGCTGCAGTTTGGCACGCCGATTATCCCCGTCAGCGTTGTGGGCGCGTTTGAATTTAACAAGAAGACCGGTTGGCTGATCCGGCCGGGCACGGTAACCGTGCATTTGCATGACGTGATTGAAACAAAAGATTTGCGCAAGGAAGATTTTCCGGCCCTGCGCGATAAAGTGCACGCGATCATTGCGGGACCAATTGAGGAAGGGGTTGGGGGCGCACGAGCCGCTCAAGGTTCACGTTAGTCTTCATCCTCAGGATTGAACACTACGAAGCCACAGTCGTTCGCAACCATGGCCAGCCGTTTGTCGGCAACGCCAAACTCAACATTCTCGTCCAGGCGATCGCGGCGTCTCTGCAACCTGTTTGTATCCTTAAGCCAGATGGCGGTGGACAGCTGAATAGCATCGCCGGCTCTTAGGTCGTATTCCTCGACAAGGCGTGGCAGTTCCGACATTGTGCTACCGTCCATATTCAGAACACTCAAGCCGAAAAGCCAATCGTCCAGAAAACATTCACGAAGTTTCGCCAGTTCCAGCGAACTCAATTCTCTTGACCGGAATTTTCGGGCAATTGAAGAGTGGACTTCGCCGAAACTGAGCATGGATGTGAATATCTTCTCACCACTCTCAAATCGAGCGACAACAGCAGGACTTCCCTTCTCATCGGAATACCTCTTAACAAGGGCGGAGGAATCCAAGTAAAGCATCAGTCTCTGTCTTCCAAGATAATTTGTGAGGCGGCCTTGCCCTTCAGCCGCAATGGCTTAAAACGTCTGAACGGGCGCGTCCCAAGGCGCAAGTGCCCTTTGGCTTCCAATTGCTTTAGAAACCTATCGCAACTATCCGGTTCCCCCTGGTCTCCACTCGGTGGAACCAAATGTGCGACGGTCGTTCCTCGATCAGTGACAATAATCGTCTCGCCTTTGCGCACCAATCCCAGATAGCGTCCCAGGCGGTTTTTGAGTTCGCGGCTGCCAACGGTTTTCATGTAGCTACCTCATTGTTATTGTAGCTACATTGCATCCGAAGGTCAATTCATGGAGGACCATGGATTGCAGATACTAGTTCGTCCCCTGTTCCGCTTACAGCGACAGGCGAATCCCGGGCAGCGTGCGGCCGGCCTTGGTTTCCCTCCAGGTAAAAGCGATTCGGTGGATGACGGTAAGGGTGGCGACAATTGCGATAACCCAGAGCGCCGGGGCCATGCGATTGAACAATCCGCCGAGGATTAAGAGGACCATGCGCTCGGGGCGCTCCATGAAGCCGACTTTGCAAAGAGGAATCAGGGACTCGGCGCGGGCGCGCGAATAGCTGACCATCACCGATCCGGCTGTGGCTACCGCCGCAAGAACCACGTAGGAATTCCGCTCGGCCCCGGCGTAGTACACCAGCAAGCCCATGTACAGCGCCATGTCCGAATAGCGGTCCAGCGTCGAATCGAAAAATGCGCCAAACGCTGTCACACGTTTTTCGCGCCGCGCCACTTGCCCGTCCAGCATGTCCAGAAACGCGGCAAAGAAAATGACCATCGCGCCGGCGCGGAATTTTCCGATGGCAAACAGGTAGGCCGCCCAGCAATTCACGAGCAGGCCAAAAAAAGTCAGCAGGTTGGGGTTGATGCCGGTGGCGGCGATTACATCCACAATCTTTTCGAGCAGCCAGCGGCCGCCTTCGCCAATTTTTCGTGTGAGCATGTCTTCGTGCGCCGTCTTCCCCTACCGGCGCGAAAGAATGATACGCCAGCAACCCGCCTCGTCTCAAGCACAAGCGGGTTCGCTGAAACTTGACTCCCCAATGCGGCCAAGCGTAATCTTTCTCGTACCATATTCATATCCAATCGGAATGCACGGAAATCTGTTTGAGGAGAACTTTAGATGAAGCGACGAATGGCGGTATTCGCGGCTCTTTTGGTCGTGCTTGCGGCCGGGAGTTTGGTGTTTGCTCAAAATAGTCCCTTTGTGGGTACCTGGAAACTGGATGTGGCAAGTTCAAAATACAATCCTGGACCGGCTCCGCAAAGCCAGACACGCACTTGGGACGCTTCCGGAATGGTGATGGTCAATTCCATCGGCGCCACGGGAAATGCGTCGTCTTATGGTTATACGATTAAGACGGACGGCAAGGAATACCCGACCATGGGTGCGATTCCCAACACCGCCGACAAAATCACATCCAAGAAAATTGATCCCAACACTATCGAAGCGAATTTCACTAAGGCAGGCAAACACGTCGAAACGACGACCTTCACGCTCTCCAACGGCGGCAAGACCTTGACCATTCACGCCAAAGGCGTCAGCCCTGCCGGTGATTTTGATAACGTGATCGTTTGGAACAAGCAGTAAAAAACGGCAGCGCGCGCATTCGAGTGAAGGACGCGAGCGCGTAGGTCCAACGGAGCCGGCTAGCGACTCGTGGGAATTAGAAAACTTCCCGGAATTTTCCCATCAAGAGTCGCCAGTTGCACGCCGTTGTTTTTTTTTGTTGTCGCTACCAACTAGCTCAGCGCGAGCGCTCGTCCATCCACTCGTACATTCGCCGCAC
>PMOP01000345.1 GCA_003161495.1 Acidobacteriota bacterium
AGCTTGCTGCGCAGGATCTGGTAGTAGGTTTTTTTTGCGGGGCGCACCAGGTGCAGTTTTTCGGCCGCCTTGCGGACACGGATGTGATCTCCGCGCATGAGTTCGATTCCAATTTGCCCGTCGAGCGTCAGAAAAACCGCATCGTCTCCGGCCTTGAAATCCACTTCGATGGTCGCGGAATCGGGGATCACCAGCGGCCGGTTCGTAAGCGTGTGCGGACAAATGGGTGTTACGACGAACGCTTCGACGATGGGATACACGATCGGTCCGCCGGCAGCGAGAGAATAGGCGGTGGACCCGGTCGGGGTCGAGAGAATCAATCCGTCCGCTTTATACGTGGTGACGTATTCGCCGTCGACGTGAAGCTCCAAATCCATGATGCGAGCGAGCGCCGCTTTATTGAGCACCGCGTCGTTGAGCGCGATCTGGCGGCGGATCACTGCGCCGTCGCGGACAATTTCGGATTCCAGCATCACGCGCTCGCTTACGCGATGTCTGCCCGAAAAAATCTCTTCCAGAATCGAATAAATTTCGTCCTGCGAAACGGTGGTAAGGAAACCCAGGCCGCCCAGATTGACGGCCAGGATGGGAACTTTGCGTTGCGCCGCCAGCCGCGCCGCGGACAGCAGCGTTCCATCGCCGCCAAGAACGATCAGCAAATCCGTGCAGCCGGGAAGCTCCTCGCGTTTCCGAGCCGGTATGGCGGGCTGTCCCAGGCAATCGCTCGTCTCGGAATCGCAACACACCTCCGCGCCATGGGCCTTCAGCCAATTGACGAGAGGAGGCACGACGAGCGCAATATCCTCGCGCCTTGGGCGGGAAATAATTCCGACAGTCTTGATCATCTTGGCTTTTGTTGAACCGCTTCCAACGCGAAGACTACTTTAGCATCTGTCATGCAGTTATATTTCCATGATTTTTAATCGGGATTGCCTTACGTGGCCCAAAAATTCTGGAAGGATTAGTGGCGCAGGCTTCAGCCTGTGGGTTTCATCCTCGCAAGGGCCAAAACCCACAGGCTGAAGCCTGCGCCACCAATTCTGTCAGCCCTCGCGAGCCATAGTCCTCGCATGCAGGAAAAATTCCTGATTTCCTTCCGCGCCTGTTACGTGGCTTGGGCGCATGCCTTCCACGCGCAACCCGGCGGCTTCAGCCGCTGCGCGCACGCGCTCGATCGCGCGTTCATGCAGCGAAGTATCGCGCACAATTCCGCCGCGTCCAATATCTCCACGATCCAGCTCGAACTGCGGCTTAACCAATATCAGATACTCCGCACTAAAACCGGCCGCGTCAACTACAGCCGGAAGCACCTTGGCCACGGAAATGAACGAAACATCCATGGTGACAAGATCGGCCGGCTCCGGAATTTGCTCCGGGCGAAGATTCCGCGCATTCGCCTTGATTTGCGTGACACGAGGATCTTGCACCAGACGCCAGGCCATCTGCTGCGGCGTTACGTCAACCGCGAAAACGCGCCGCGCACCGTGCTGCAGCAGGCAATCCGTAAAACCTCCGGTGGATGCGCCGACATCGAGACAGATTTTTCCGCTGACATCAATCCCGAAATCTTCCAGCGCGCCTTCCAGCTTCAAACCTCCTCGGCTGGCATATTTCGCCGAACCTCCGATGACCTCGATACGCGCGTCCTCGGCGATCTGCGCCCCAGCTTTCTCGCTCCGCTCGCCGTTCACTCGGACTTCTCCCGCCAGGATCATGCCCTGCGCTCTTTCGCGGGATTCGGCGAGACCACGTTCGACGACCAGCACGTCGAGCCGCTTTTTCGCGGATTTTAGTTTGGGTGACAAGAGATGTTTCGCCGAAATAAGGACGATCATTGCGGCATTGTTGTAGCTCGCCTCTTCAGAGGCGGGGTTTTTCGTAACCGGCGGCAACCCCCCGCCTCTGAAGAGGCGGGCTACAACAATCAATCTACCCGTATCTATGCCCGCCGGTGAACAATCATTTCCGCAACCTCTCGCAGCCGCGCCGCACCCGGGCCGTACGGCTCGATCTCCGCCATGGCGCGAGCCTCCAGCTCTTTCGCGAATTCGCGCGATTTTTCCAGGCCGTATAGCGACGGATACGTCGCTTTTTGTTGCGCCGCGTCCTTGCCCGCCGTTTTTCCCAGCGCCGCGGACGATTCTTCCACGTCAAGTATGTCGTCGACAACCTGAAACGCCCAGCCGATCGTTTCGCCAAAGCGTTTCAGATGCGTTACATCTTCGTCGTCCGCGCCGCCGCCAATCGCTCCGGCGACGACAGAAGCGCGGATCAAGGCCGCCGTTTTGGAACGGTGAATATATTCGAGGTCCGCGGGCTGAATGGCGCGACCTTCGGCTTCAAGGTCCGCCACTTGGCCGCCAACCATTCCGTTCACGGTCCCGGCGGATGCGGCCACTTGAGAGAGGATGGAAACGCGCCGCGCGGGACCGATCGGAGCATTGGCGAGCGTTTCAAACGCCAGCGTGAGCAGCGCATCGCCCGCAAGGATGGCGGTGGCTTCCCCAAATTTCTTGTGACACGTGGGTTTTCCTCGCCGCAAATCATCATTATCGAGGGCCGGCAGATCGTCATGAATCAGCGAATAGGTGTGGATGAATTCCAGCGCGCAGGCTACCGGCAGGATCGGAGTCACATCGGCGGCAAAGATGCGCGCCGATTCGAGACACAGGATCGGCCGCACTCGTTTTCCGCCGGCCTGCACGCTATAGCGCATGGCCCGGTGGATCGAGGAAGGCTGCGCATCTTCCGCGGGCATCAGCCGGTCGAGCGCGGCGTC
>PMOP01000530.1:0-6937 GCA_003161495.1 Acidobacteriota bacterium
TCCGCGGGATACCTCGAAGGTTTTTATTACAAACCCAGAATCGATTACGACCTGCTGGCGAAACACAGCAAGGGCTTGATCGCTTTGTCGGCGTGCTTGCGCGGGGCGGTCACCGAAAATCTGGTGGAAGAACGGCCGGATCAGGCGCGCGAAGCCGCTTACCGCCTGCGCGACATTTTTGGAAAAGGGAATTTCTTCCTGGAAATTCAGGACCAGGGCCTGGATATTGAAAAGCGCGTCAACCCCAAAATTGTCGGCCTGTCGCGCGAGACGGGCATTCCCCTCGTCGCCACCAACGATTGCCACTATTTAAAACATTCCGACGCGCACGCGCAGGAAGTTTTGCTGTGCATCCAGACCGGCAAGACCATGAGCGACACGCACCGCATGAAATTTGCCACCGACCAATTTTTCTTCAAGACCGCGGAAGAGATGCTTCAGGTGTTCGGAGAAATTCCCGAAGCGCTGGAGCGCACGGCGACAATCGCCGAGCGCTGCAACGTGAAAATCGACGCCATGCAAAATTCCTTTCCGGACTTCCAGGTTCCGGAAGGCCACACGGTGGACACATTTTTTGAAGCTGTCTCCCGCGAAGGCTTTTCCTCGCGGGTGCCGATCCTGGAAGCGCGTGCCAAGGCCGGCATGCTCCGCAAAACGCTGGCCGAATATGAGACGCGCCTGACGAATGAAATCCGCATGATCCAGAAAATGCGCTACGCCGGATATTTTCTCATTGTCTGGGATTTTATTCGTCATGCGAGGGCGCAGGGAATTCCAGTGGGGCCGGGGCGCGGTTCCGCGGCGGGCAGCCTCGTGAGTTACGCGCTGCAGATCACGGACGTCGACCCGCTGCAATACGATTTGCTGTTCGAGCGCTTCCTCAATCCGGAACGCGTGTCCATGCCCGACATCGACATCGACTTCTGCATGCGGCGCCGCGGCGAAGTAATCGAATATGTCACGGCAAAATACGGCCGGTCGAACGTGGCGCAGATCATCACCTTCGGGACCATGGCGGCCAAGGCGGCAATTAAGGATGTGGGCCGCGCCATGGATTTGCCGTACGGCGAAGTGGATCGCATCGCGAAGCTGGTTCCAGCTCAGCTGAACATCACGCTGGACGAAGCGCTGAAGCAGGCCCCACAACTGAAAAGCCTGATCGATGGCGACGCTCGCTACACCGACCTGATGGAAGTAGCGAAACGCCTGGAAGGCCTCGCGCGCCACGCTTCGACGCACGCCGCGGGCGTTGTGATTTCTCCGGAGCCGCTCACCAACATTGTCCCGCTGTACAAGTCCAACCGGGATGAAATCACGACGCAATATGACATGAAAGGCCTCGAGCATATCGGCCTGCTGAAGATGGACTTCCTGGGCCTGACGACGCTCACCGTGCTGGACGACACGGTACGCATGATCGAGCAGAATCGCGGCGCCCACATCGATCTGAGCGCGTTGCCCTTCGATGACGAGCCAACCTACAAACTTTTTGCCAGCGGGGAAACGACCGCGATTTTTCAATTTGAGTCGCACGGCATGCGCGACATTTTGCGGCGTTACCAGCCGACGCGCCTCGAAGACCTGACCGCCTTGAACGCGCTGTACCGTCCCGGCCCGATCCAGGGCGGCATGATCGACGACTTCATCAACCGCAAGCACGGAAAAAAGAAAGTCGCCTACGACCTGCCGGAGCTGAAGGAAATTCTCGAAGAAACCTACGGCGTGATTCTGTACCAGGAACAGGTCATGCAGATCGCCAACCGCCTCGCCGGCTTTTCGCTCGGGGAAGCGGACATCCTGCGACGCGCGATGGGCAAAAAGAATCACGCCGAAATGGCGGCGCAGCGCGAGAAATTCCTGGCTGGATGCGCCACGCGAAAAGTTCCCGCGAAAAAAGCGGAGAAAATCTTCGACCTGATGGCCGAATTCGCCGGTTACGGCTTCAACAAGTCGCACTCCTGCGCTTACGCGTTGCTGGCCTACCACACCGCGTATTTGAAAACGCATTATCCCGTCGAATTCATGGCCGCGCTGCTCACTTCGGAAACGGGCAACACCGAAAAAGTGGTGAAGTACATCAACGAAGCGCGCGGCATGGGCATCACCGTCCTTCCGCCGGATGTCAATTCCAGCGATCTCGATTTCACTCCGGTTGGCGAAGCCATTCGCTTCGGCCAGCGCGCCATCAAGAACGTGGGTGAAAATACGGTCAAAGGAATTCTCGACGCGCGTACCGAACTTGGCCGCTTCACGTCCATCTACCAGTTCTGCGATCACATCGACCCGCGCCTTTTGAACAAGCGCGTTCTCGAAAGCCTGATCAAATCGGGCGCGATGGATTCCCTCGGATCGCGGCGATCGCAAATGTTTGCCGTCATCGACCGCGCCATGGAAAAAGCGCAGCGCCGCCAACGCGAAAAAAACAGCGGCCAGCACGGACTTTTCGGCGGCGCCTCCGCGGCCCCGGAACCCGCCGAGGAACCGCTCCCGGACCTGGAAGAATGGCCCGAACAAGAAACGTTGTCCGCGGAATTCGCGACGGTGGGCTTTTATATTTCCGGCCACCCGCTCTCGAAATTCGGATCCAAGCTCGCGGAGTTGGGCGCGATCGATCTCGCCGCAGTGGAAGGACGCAGAAATGGCGAGGAGATCACTGTGGCGGGCATCGTGGTCGCCAATCGCAGCATGCGTTCGCGCAAAGGGGAACGCTGGGGAATTCTCACCCTGCAGGATATGACCGGCGTGCTCGAAGTTCTCGCTTTTCCGGAATCGTTTGCGCGCCTCGAAACCATTTTTAAGAGCAACGCTCCTCTGGTGCTGAAGGGACGCGTCAACGTGGAAGAAGCCGGGACGCGCCTCGCGGTCATGGATGCGCGGAAACTGGAAGACATGGGGCAGCGTCCTCCGAATGTGATGCGTGTGCGCGTAAATCTGGGCGCGCTTGACGCCGGAGTGCTGGACGAACTGAAAGCATTATTCACGAACAAGCCGGGTTCGTGCTCGGTCGCGTTCGATCTGATTTCGGCGGAAGGGGCGGTGGCGACGCTTCGCGCCGATCAGCGCGTGCGCGCGGATCAGGACCTCGTGCGCGAAGTCTGCCGCCTGTGCGGCGACAATGCTGTGCAGCTCGAAGCGCGCGCTCATTCAGCGTAGGACAGGCTGAAGCCCGTCCTACTAAACTAAACACATGTCTCGAGAATCTCGAAAAAACGAAATGGAAAAGCTGGAGCGGGAACTCGCCGACTTGCAGCGCATGACCAGGCCGGACGTTCCTTCCGCCGACCTGGACCGCCTGCGCACCGAGGTCGGACAATTACGGCGCGATTTCTACGAGCACATGAGCGCCTGGCAACGCACATTAGTGGCGCGCCATCCGCAGCGTCCCTACATGATGGATTACGTGCGCATCCTGTTTGAAGATTTCCATGAGCTGCACGGTGACCGCGCCTACGGCGATGACGCCGCGATGGTGACCGGCTTCGCAAAATATCGAGGACGCCCCGTTGTGCTCGTCGGCCAGCAAAAGGGCAGAGACACCAAGCAGCGCGTCGCCCAAAATTTCGGCCAGGCCAAGCCCGAGGGCTACCGGAAGGCGCTGCGCATCATGCAGCTCGCCGCGAAATTCGGCAGGCCCATCTTCACATTCATTGACACGCCGGGCGCGTATCCGGGAATCGACGCGGAAGAACGCGGCCAGGCCGAGGCCATCGCGCGAAACTTGCGCGAGATGGCGCGCCTGCCCGTTCCGATTATTGTGACCATCACGGGAGAGGGCGGCTCGGGCGGCGCTCTCGCCATCGCCATCGGCGATCAAGTGAACATGCTGGAGAATTCCGTCTACTCTGTTATTTCTCCCGAGGGTTGCGCCTCGATTCTGTGGCGTGACGCGGCGAAAGCGGAAGTGGCCGCCGAGGCTCTGAAAATTACGGCGCGCGATTTAAAGGGATTCGGCATCATCGACGAAATTATTCCCGAGCCGGAAGGCGGCGCGCATACCGATCCTGAAGCGTCCGCGGCATTCCTGGGGAGCGTGCTTGACGACACGCTTCGCGATCTTTCGCGGCTCCCGGTCGCCGAACTCCTCGATCGCCGCTACGAAAAATTCCGCCGCATGGGACAGTTCTTCGAGGCCGCTCGAATCTAATCCAAGTTGCTCGACGATCTTCAGATGCCCGCGGCCACACCAACAAAAGAATTGTGTCCAGTGTATTGTGGCGCCGGCGTCCCGCCGGCGTTTTTGCGCGGAATGCTGGCCGGAAAAACCGCCGGCGGGACGCCTGCGCCACGGAAGTTATCAGGAATTTATGGTGGTTTAGCGCCGCGAACACGCTGTTTCCCGCCTCCAATCGAGCATTGATGGTTTCGCACCATTGCGCAGTATCTTCGTTGTGGCGCGCGCCTTCTCGTCATAATCTCAATGACGGAGACAGTCCTCTCATGTCAAAGCAAACGGAACCACCAGTCACGGAACCCGCTGCCACAAACGGCGGCACACAGGTTTTTCGGCCGTATGAACGGCTGGTCGAAATCAAGGTTCTGGGGAAAGCTTTTCAGGTCCCCGAGAAAAATACGATTCTTCGGTGTTTTCAGTACATCAGCCCGGAAACCATCCCTTACGGGCGTTTCTGCTGGAATCAGGACTGCCAATATTGCCGCGTCGTCGGTAAACTCACCGACGAAGACCGCCCGCACGATCTCCTGAGCTGCAAATTTCTAGTGAGCGCAGGCATGGAAATTACCGAGATCAGCCCCGAACTGAAGTATTGCCTCCAAAACAAGCTGGATAAGTAGGCGAACATCGCGGTTCCTGGTGGCGCCGGCATCCTGCCGGCGTTTTTCAGCTTTGAAATTTATGCGCGGAGCCGGCGAGACGCCGGCGCTACCAAATTCGGCAGTCGAATTGCAAAAATCATCGGACTAAACTTCATGTCCCTATAATTGTTTGTTTTCCGTATCAGTCCCGCTGCCACATGCTGTAGGATGTTCAGCGTCTATGGGATCTTCACTGAATTACCTTCCGTGCGATGGCTGCGGTCTTCCAGCTTCGCCGCAGCATATCGCGGAGCGGGTCCGCCGCCTCGAATTCTCCACGCGCTTTCGGCCCGTGCACATCGGCGTCCTTTTCATAGCCCTGGCGCCTTCTATCCGTGAAGAAGAGGATTTTTATAGCCCGGCCAAATCGAAGGAACTCGCCGATCGCTTCCTGGAGGCTCTTGAAATTAAGCCTCCCATTGAAAAAGCGGATGCGGAGTGGAACGCTAATTCGGGCGACTCCGCAAGACTCGCGGAATTCCAGCGAAGGGGATACTACCTGGCCTACCTTTCCGAATGCCCGCTTCCGGAGAACGAAGAGGCTGCTACCTCGGCCATTGCTCGTCTCGGTCCAACCCTGATTCGGCGGATCAAGTTTAATTACAGGCCGAAACACATTGCGCCGTTGGGGCAGGAATTGTTTCCCTTAGTGGAAATATTAAAAGATGCTGGACTTGGCCCTGTCCTGACACTGGACCACGGGCTGGCATTGCCAGTCCCGCGTACAGGCGATCAGCAAGTACTGGAACTGTTCCGAAGAGCGGTGGCTGCCGCGGCGCCTCGCGAAAATCTTTCCTCGGGGTATGATAGAATTCAACTTACACAGACGGAACGTGATTTGGGAGCAGGGGGTAACACGTGAAACCTAAAGCGAAGTTTGGCATCGGAGTCGCGATCATCCTGGTCACGCTTTCCTGCCTGGCCTATGTCGGCGCGCAGCAAAGCAAAACTTATTACCATACGATCTCTGAGATCCCCACGCTGAATGGTCCGGCGCTGCACCAGCGCCTTCGCGTGGGCGGCGACGTGAAGAACGGTTCGATCCAGCATTATTCCGGCCGCGTGGATTTCGTCCTGGTCGAGCAGGGAAAAGCCCTTCCCGTCAGTTACGTGGGCACCGATCCGCTTCCCGATACGTTCAAGGACGGCGCGCAGTGCCTTGTCGAAGGCAAAGTGCAGCCCGATGGACGATTTGTGGCCGAAACAGTTCAAGCCAAGTGCGCGTCTAAGTATGAAGCCGCGCCGGGCGGACAGGCTCAGCCGGGCAGCGCAACGGGCGATGCATATCAAAACGGCAAGAGCTAATCCGCTGGGTTGAGTTGTGAGGACTCAGGGGGCTGTCCGATCTGAATTTTACGCGGGCAGTCTGAAGTTTCTCCGCATGATGCCTTTGAACAACACAGAATCGAGGATGTGAATTGGATCTGTTCGGTTCCTACGCGTTGTTGTTAGCTTTCGCCTTCGCGCTCTACGCGATTTTCGGAGGCATTGCCGCGATCATCACCCGGCGGCCTCTCTTAATTAAATCCGCGCGGAATGCCGGCTTCGCGGTGTGCGTGCTTATCTGGATCGGAACCGTCAGCCTCTGGTATCTCTTCTACACCGACAATTATTCGATGGCCTACGTGGCCGCCCACAGTAACCGGGCTCTCTCTCCCTACTATAAATTTTCCGCGCTCTGGTCGGGCCAGGAAGGTTCGCTGCTGTTCTGGAGTTTCCTGCTTTCCATTTATGTGTTCTCGGCGCTTTTTACGTACCGGGGAAAACACCCGGAGCTGATGCCGTATGTGGGAGTGGTTCTGGCGGGCGTACAAATTTTCTTTCTGACGATGAATAATTTTATCGCCAGCCCTTTTCAAGTGGTGACGGCTCACGGCGCCGGAGGAATCCTGCACCTGGCGACGCGTGCCGATGGAAGCGGCCTCAATCCGCTGCTGCAGTATCCGGAAATGGCGATCCATCCGCCCACTTTGTATTCGGGTTACACGGGCTTCACGATCCCATTCGCATTTGCTCTGGCCGCTCTGCTCGGACGATATCCCGGAGAGAAATGGATTCACCTGACGCGGCGCTGGACCATGATTGCCTGGGCGTTCCAGTCGGCGGGAATTCTGCTCGGCGCGCA
>PMOP01000530.1:6977-7390 GCA_003161495.1 Acidobacteriota bacterium
TTACATTCGGTAATCATGCAGGAAAAGCGCGGCATGATGCGCGTGTGGAATGTCTGGCTGGTCTTTCTCACCTTCATGCTGTGCATCCTGGGGACGTCGCTGACACGCAGCGGAGCCGTGAATTCGGTGCATGCGTTTGCGGAATCTAACATCGGCCACTGGTTCTGGGGTTTCCTTCTGTTGATCATCGTCGTGTGCCTCGCGGCTTATTTCAAGAATCGCGATTACCTGCGCAGCGACAATCAGCTGGATTCCATGCTTTCGCGCGAATCCAGTTTCCTGTTCAACAACCTGATTCTCCTGGTCGCCTGCGTCGCGGTTCTGGCGGGAACGCTCTTCCCGGTGCTTTCGGAAGCGGTGCGCGGATCGAAGATCAGCGTCGGCCCTCCGTTTTTTAACCGCGTGAATATTCC
>PMOP01000137.1 GCA_003161495.1 Acidobacteriota bacterium
CCGCCGATACTGCAGAACACCAGCATCACCAGCGTCTGCGGCCACCAGATCTTGTGCGCAAAAATGAACAGCACCGCGGCGATGCTATTGGCCGCCGCTCCCATGATGGTTCGATTAGCGTTCATGACGTGAATATCCGTCAGCCCGAATACGGTCCACGTCGCCAGCATCAAGATGCCGATGGCCCCTCCGAAATAGCCGCCATAAATGGCAATAAAAAATTGAATGACCACCACCGTGACCGGGCCGATATGAATCACGCGTTTCAGAAGCGGCGAGATGCGCGGGCCAAATGCGATCAGCAGCGTTGCGATCAACAAAAGCCATGGGATCACCGAGTCAAATATATTCTGTGGGGTGTAAAGCAACAGCAGAGCGCCCACAATGCCGCCCGCCACGCTCACAATCAGCAAGGGCCAAAACGGAAAATTCTGCGATTTGCGGAAATCGTTGCGGTATGCGCCTGCGCTAGCCAGGACGCCGGGAATGAGCGCCACGGTGCTGGAAGCATTGGCGATGATCGACGGCACTCCGGTAAACACGAGCGCCGGGAAAGTAAGAAACATCCCTCCTCCAGCGACCGAGTTGATCAATCCGGCAGCCAGCGCGGCGATGATGAGCAAAAGATACGAAGCCATGTCCACTCCGAACTTTCAAACTTACCATTATTTTGCTCTAGGTTTCGCCACAAACCGCGCGACGCATTTCCGCCAACCGCATGTCTTGGATTGACTTACACGTTGGCGCTGTGCTACCCATACAAGTCCCTAGGCGGGTTCCAACAGCTGGATGCCCTCGAAACCTCAGCGGTTTGAAGTCATTCTGGAGACGTTGATCGAGAGCATTGCTCTCGCTGAAGAAGTGGGCATGCGTGTGGCCGCGGTAGCCGGTTTTGGCGATGACGATCAGTACAAAATCGGCCTGGCGGTGCACGAAGGCGTCATGAATGCCTTCCAATACGGCAACAAACAGCGCCGTGAGAGAAAAATTCACGTGATCTTCGAGTTGCTGGAAGAAAAACTGGTGATCCATGTGGTCGACCAGGGAGGCGGATTTCGCATCCAGGATATCCCTGACCCTCGTGAAGATGAAAATGTCCTGGGCGATTCCGGCCGCGGCGTCCTTTTGATGAAGGCCTTCATGGACGAGGTGGATGTTCTCTCCAGCGCAGCGGGAGGCGCCGAACTCGTCATGGCCAAGCACCGCAAGCGGTGAGCCTCTTGCCGGGCAGCACGATCCGGGCGCCGCGTTTCGCTGCAGAAATTAAAAATCTGGAAAGGTTTGCAATGAGCTTCAAAGCGACCAGCCGTGAAGTCGGGGACGTCACAGTGATTGACATGGACGGACGAATCACCCTGGGCGAAGGCAGCGCGCTCCTGCGCGACCTCGTTCGGGAAAATCTCGCCAAGGGTCGCAAGAAAATCGTGATGAACCTCGCCGGGATCAACTACATCGATAGCACCGGCCTCGGCGAACTGGTGAGCGGATACCGGATGATCAAGAGTGCGGGCGGAGAATTAAAGCTGTTGAATCTGAATAAAAAAGTTTCCGACCTCCTGCAAATCACCAAGCTCTACACCGTTTTCGACATTCATAGCCAGGAAGCGCAAGCGATCGCGAGCTTCCATTCTTAAGCTGTCGCTTCCCTGCGAACTCCCGAATTAAGGCACACTTAGCCGTTCCCTTAGCGTTCCATTTCGGGCCATTCCCGAAACGGGAAATTCTCTAGACAGCCGCCCAATTTTGTTGTATTCATGGCCCGCTTTTGTGGGNNCCTGTAATTCCGTAGGTGCTCGGAGGCCCGCTACGGTCCACCGCCCTCGTTACGTGTCCAGAACGAACGGGGAAAGGTTACCGGTAACGGCGGACGTACTATCTATCACCGACTGGCGTTACGCCCGGCAAACAGCGACCGCTCAAGATAGAGGAGCTACTAAGTTGAGCAGAGAACAAGGGGTAGTGAAGTGGTTTAACGCATCAAAAGGCTATGGTTTTATCCAACGCCAGTCGGGCGAAGACGTGTTCGTTCACTTCTCCGCCATTCAAATGGACGGATACAAGACCCTGAACGAAGGCCAGATGGTCGAGTTTGAGGTCAAACAAGGACCGAAAGGCTATCAGGCTGAAAGCGTCACCGCAGCTGCTTCCTGAATCAGATACACGTGTTCTGAGGGCCCTGCGCCGCGCCAGCGGACAGGGCCCTTTCGCTTTTTAGGCCGAGCGGTACGGAACGTTCGCCTTCAGGTTCCAATCTTTGGCCGAGACCTGTGGTACGATTAGCGATTCGAAAACCTGTGGAGGGATGACTCTGTGGCGCAGCATATCTTGCGTAGGGACCTGAAGAAGGACGAAATCCGGGAGAAAATTGTCTCGGGCGTCGAATCGGTCGCTTCGCATCAGCAGGCTTTGTGGATCGTCCTTGCGGCGGCGCTGGTAGTGGCGCTGGCGGTGTTTGGCTGGAACAGTTACGCGCGGCGGGAGACGGCCAAGGCGGCGGCTGCGCTGGACGACGGATTAAAAATTTTCCAGGCGCGCATTCGCGGCGCGGGAGAACCGGCCGATCCCGTTGAAGTCACCTATCTCGATGAAAAAAATAAATTCACCGACGCCGACAAAAAATTCCTCGTGGTTGCCGGCCAATACGGGCGCACAAAACCCGGACAAATGGCGCGGTACTATGCGGCGCTCTCCGAAGTTCAGCTGAAAGACTATGCGGACGCGGAGAAAAATCTCAACCAGGTTATCTCCGGCGGCGACGAAAATTTGACGGCCCTCGCCAAATTCCAACTCGCTGAAGTTTACGCGCTGGAAAATAAAGGGTCGCAGGCCGTGGACCTGTACAAGCAATTGTCGGATAAGCCGACCGTATTTGTTCCGAAGGCCATGGCCATGCTCGCCCTCGCGGATTATTACCGCAAGTCCGATCCCGCGCAGGCCACGAAACTCTACAATCAGGTGAAGCAGGAATTCCCCGATGCGGCCGCGGAAGCCGACCAGGGCCTGGAACTGCTCAACGCAAAAACCTAGTCAAACCTGGTTAAACGACTGAGATTTTTATCGGGGAAATTTTTGCCGCAAGGCTTTACTTCACGTTGTTGTTTTCCGCGCAGACGTATTCCTGAATTTGCCAGTCCGGCTTTAATTTAAAAATTCTCTGTGCGGTCCAGGACTTTGTGTACGCTTTCGGATCGTCGATGGTGTACTCGTCCACCAACGTGTCGTGATCGATGCGCCGCATGCGCTCGACGACGTGCAGCGCGTCGGAGTGCGGCAGGCCCATCGGATCGAGCCACGTCTTGTCGTTAAATCCGACGGTATCGATGACGAACGTGTCCCCTTCAAATTTGCCGATCGCATTTCCCATGTAGGTGGGCTCGAGATCCTTCGGATGCCCGCGGCCGTCCGTAAAAATCTGGCGGATCAACGATTGGTACTCAAAAATCATGATCACCCGGCCGCGCGCTTGCACGATTTCCCACGGAAACGGCTGAAACATCGTGCGCGGAATGCCCGGCGGAATGCATCGCTCGGTCGGATCGGGTCCGGAATCGGGAGTGCGATTCGAGCTCTCCGCCTGGCGTTGCTTGAACAGCGCCTCCGCCCAGGGTTGGAAGGGAGGATCTTCTTTTGGCAGGATGGTTCTGTGATATTCGTCAATGAACCACACCCCGGAAAAATCGGGCGCGGCGGAAACAGCCTGTGTTTTTGCGGGTAAATTGTGCGGCGCTGTCTGTCCGAAAATAACGAGTGGCAGAGCGAGAGCCGACACCGCAAGGGCTGAAAGGATGGATGGATTCCGCACCGCGCGTCACGCCCCCAATTTTCAAGCTGAATCAAATCAAATCGTTTTATTTAAACCCCTGCCCGTCGTACTTCTGTCCATTCGCCAGCGTCAGCGTGATAAGCCGCATCACCTTGGATCCATTTTTGGCCGGAGCGCCATTCACGAGCAGCTGATCGCCCGTCTTGATCATTTCTTTTTTCCACCCCGACCGCACCAGCATATTGGGGCTGTTCCCTTCCACCCGCCACGCCTCCACGTTTCCGGCGTCGTCCTTCACATCCAGATAAATAAAAACGTGAGGATTGCCCCATTCCATATTGGTCACGACACCTTTCATGTTGACGGGATGTTCCATATCGTAGGCGGAACTGGAATGGTGCGCGAGGAGCGGCCGCGAGAGCGCAATCGCAATGAAGACGACGAGGAACGCAATTACCAGTCTACTTTTCATGGCCACACCTTCGATCCGGCGATCGAAGCTCTCCCCTTTTCAAATATTTTGCGCGCCGATTACTATACACCTGGCAGCCGTCCAGTAGCACAGGCACTCTTGCCTGTGCGGTTTTCGCCACTTTCAGCCCATCACACGCTTAGCAGCGTCCACAAAACCCGCACAGCAAGAGTGCTACGGATCTGACAATCTTCGGCGCCAAGGTGTAACACTATGTGGCATTTGTCCCATTCCGGCACTTATTTTTTCCGGGGCAGCGGGCCTGGTACAGGCCTGGATCGAGCGCGTAAGTTTAAGTATTTCCTAGGTTTACGTTATCTGTGCTAGATGCATTACTGGCCTTTTCCCAGATGGCCCGTAGTGTGCCTCTTTTCCTATGGGGTTTACCCCATCTGGAGCGCGAAAAATCGCCGCTCCAGTCGGCAGAGTCGGGGAGGGTAGGCAAATGTTTCGCAAGACAATCATCATGGTTTTCGCAATTCTAGGGGCGCTTCCAGCAATCGCCCATACTACTCAATATTCGACGGGACAGGCTGCCGCCGGGCAAGGTCAGCCGGTCCTGCGCCTAATGAACGACCGCGAATTCGGTATTTTTTTGGCGCGCCTGGATTCGGATCTGGTTCGCTCGCAGCAGCAATTGAAAAAAATGGACGTGAAGTCCTTGAGTCTCGACAATCAGGAGAAGCAGGACCTGCAGAGAAGCTACACGCAATGTTTGCAATCTCTCGATAACACGCGCGATGAAATACAAAAGCTCTCGCAGAAACAAACGCTCAAGCTTGATTTATATCTCTTGATTGATATGAACGAGCTCGCACGCAATCTGGATGCACTGGATGACGTTCTGTTGAATCCCATGGCCGTCAACGGGCAGAGCGGCGCGCGCAAGTCCCTGACTTATGCGAGACAAGTCCTGAGCATTGATGGCGCGCTGGCAACAGAGATTTCCACTTTCCAGCAGCACTTTATCGCGTTCACCGGAGTCGTGGACGCGACCCTCGAGCAGCCCGGGCAGGATGAATCTAATCCGCAATCTCAGAAGTAATACTCGCCTGCATTCCTCATTCGTCAAATGTCTGCTTCCAGAAATTATCTGGAAGCTCGGCCCCGGTATGTAGCGCCCGCCTTCAGGCGGGCATTGTTCGGCCGAGCGCATACCCGCCTGAAGGCGGGCGCTACATAACTCACCTTTAGCTTTTTTTGTGATGACGGAATTTTTCCAACGCGTCCTCCAACGCCTGCAAAAATTTGGCATCGCTCGCGCCGTGGCATAGAATCGTGGCATGGCGCTGGCCTCCTATGCGATGGATTCGGGGAAATCGCGCGGCAGGCGTTATCCCGAGCCGCCTCACCCTTACCGCAATATTTACGCGCGCGATCGCGACCGGGTGATTCATTCGCGGGCGTTCCGCCGGCTGGAAGCAAAAACGCAGGTTTTTACTACAAGGTATTCTGATCATTTCCGTAACCGTCTCACTCACACGCTGGAAGTGACGCAGATCGCGCGCACCGTCGCCGAAGCGCTCAATCTCAACGCCGATCTTGCCGAAGCCCTGGCCCTCGTGCACGACATCGGGCATCCGCCCTTTGGCCACGCGGGAGAACGCAAGCTCGATGAATTGCTGCGCCCGCATGGCGACCGCTTCGATCACAATCTGCAGGCGCTGCGAATCGCCGAGCAACTCGAGCAGCGCTATTTGGATTTTCCCGGGCTCAATCTAACGTTCGAGGTTCGCGAAGGAATCGTCAAACATTCGCGCGACTACGACGCGGCGCAATTTCCGGCGCTGTCGGAATATTTGCTTGACCAGCGCCCGCCGATCGAAGCGCAGCTCATCGATTTCGTCGACGAGATCGCATACAACACCGCCGACCTCGATGACGGCTACGAAGCGCACGTGCTGGACATCGAAATGATTTGCGCCGAAGTGCCGCTCTTCGCAAGATTTTATGAAGAAGTCGAGCGCAGCCACCCGCAAAGCCTCGAAAAACTGAAATTCAACGAAGCCGCCAAACGCGTGCTCGACCATTTCGCGACCGGGTTGATCGAGAACACGCGATCCGCTGTCGCTGCATCCGGCGTGCAAAGCGTCGAAGACGTGAGACGCGCGCCACGGCGTCTCGCCGGATTCGATGCGTCCATGTCCGCGGAAAACGCGGCACTAAAAAAATTCCTGCTCAAGCGTCTCTACGATCATCCCGCCATTGTGGGCGATCGCGAACAGTCGGTGGAAGCCCTTGCACAACTTTTCGATTTTTACATGGAGCATCCCGAAGCCATGCCCAAAGCCCACGCCGAGCTTGCGCAACACGGCCACAAGTACCGAGTCGTGTGCGACTACATTGCCGGAATGACGGACCATTTCCTGCTTCGCCAGCACGCGGAATTGCTCGGAACAAGTTCGGCGCGATCCGCGTAGGACGGGCTTCAGCCTGTCGCCTTTGGTTTCGGTGGAATTTCACATGGAAAATCGACAGGCTGAAGCCCGTCCTACTTAAACGCAGACGTACCTGTTTCGAATCACCGCGAACGAACTGTGAAGTGCCTTCCTTGACATCAATCCAACGGGTCTTATAATGGCTTTTGGGGGAAGTAGCAGGGAAACCCGCGAAAGCGGCCAATAACGATGTTCCTAGACGTAAAAGAGCTGGCGGCCCGCAAAATTCGTATCCGGAAGAGCTATGCCCCGGGGACGGTTGATTACCGTACGGGCGACTTCCGGCAGGCGGAGCCTCTCGAGGTGCGCGCGACAGCCGAACTCGTGGAAGGGCAAATCCGCGTAACAGGCGATCTGCACACTCGCCTTGAGATGGTGTGCGCGCGGTGCCTGGAACCCGTCCATGAGGATATTGCCCGCGAATTTGACCTCTTTTACAAGCCTGTTGCAACCATGACCAAGGAAGAAGAAGAGCGCCTCAAGCTCGACGACACGGAAATCGCGTTTTTTGAGGGCGAAGGAATGTTCCTCGCCGATGTCCTGGCTGAACAAGTTCTCCTGGCTTTGCCGATGAAAGCGATCTGCCGCAGTGATTGCCGCGGGCTGTGTCCCCAGTGCGGAGTGAATTTAAATAACGAGGAATGCCGCTGTGAAAGTCACGCAGCCGATCCGCGTACGGCGCCTCTGGCGCGTCTGAAGCAGGACTGGTTCAAAAAGCAATAGGAATCCCAGACGAAACACCATAGAATGCCTCATGCAATTTGGGGCCAATAGAAGGAGTTTGTATGCCCAATCCAAAACGACGTCATTCCCATGCGCGGAAAAACAAGCGGCGCGCTCATGATTTCCTGAAGGCTCCGGCACTTGCCAAGTGCCCCAACTGTCATGAAATGAAACAGCCTCACCAGGCTTGCCCGCAATGTGGCTACTATAAAGGCCGGGAAGTCGTGGACACCGGGGCCTGATGCCCCGCCGTGTACGGTCTTTGCGCGGTTCCCCTACCGGAGTTTGAATGATCACCATAGCCGTAGATGCGATGGGTGGAGACCATGCGCCGCGTCCTGAGGTCGAGGGCGCAGTGCAGGCCGCGCGGGAGTTGGGTGTTCGAATCCTGCTGGTGGGCCTTGTACCTGAGCTGAAGAAGGAACTGGCCAAGCACTCGCATCGGGGATTGCCGATTGAAATTGTTCCGGCAACCGAAGTCATCAC
>PMOP01000455.1:0-13642 GCA_003161495.1 Acidobacteriota bacterium
GCTGAAGAGGCTGCGGAAAAAGTTACTTATTTTATGTTCCGAGTGAAGCGAGGAATCTCTCTTTTTACTTTTGGACCGAAGAGAGATTCCTCGCTTTGCTCGGCGTGACAGTTCCTGGAGTTCATCTACGATCCCTTCGTCCGCGCGGCTATTCCTATTTTGCGCGGCGGTGTAGAATGTCGCGCGAGACATGGCCGCTCAACCGATGACTTCCCCGCAGCCGGACCGCGTGCCGTTTGAAGCCGCCGCGCCGCGCATTACCCTGCGCAATCACTTCGCGCATCCTTACGATTCGGCGATGGCCGCGGCGCGCACCTGTTACGCGCCGCGCCTGATTGGCCCGGAAGAAATCACCGACAAGCAACGCCTGCAAATCGGGGCGTCCACGTTTTACGGCGGACATCACACTGTCTACCAGCACGCGCATTTTGAATTCGGCCTCGAAAACGTCAGCCGGCAATTTGTCTGGTCGTTTCTGCATGCGCATCCGTTTTACAACTCCGAGCAGCAGAGCCAGCGGTACGTGCGCCTGGATCACGCGCTCGCCTATTTGCCCGCTGAGAGGCAGGGTTTTGGCCCGGCCGAGCGCGCGATTTACGAAGGCGCGATTGCGCGCGCGTGGGGCTATTACCGTGAGCTGACATCGCTTCTTCAAGGCGATGCGCGAGAAATTCTCAGCGACATCTGGCACATCGGCCCCATGTCGCACGCCAAACGCGTGCACAAAGTAGACCGGCAAGCGGAAAAACGCGCGATCGAAGTCGCGCGCTACGTCCTGCCTGTCGCGGCGGCCACGACGATGGTACACACGCTATCCGGAATTGTGCTGCATCGGCTGTGGCGGATGGCCGTGGCTTCGGATACACCTTTCGAGGCGCGCGCGGTGATCGGCGAAATGGTCGCGCGCGTGCGTGAAATCGATCCGCAGTTTTTCGATCGCTTCGATAATGTGCCGATGGAGCAGGAAGAAATGCCAGAGTGGTCGCAGGCCAATTCCTCTGGCGACGCTAAAACGCAAAGCGTTGGGCCCGAGCTTCAAGGGGAAGAGTTCGCGCGGGAATTCGACGCGCGACTTGCCGGGCGCGTCTCGCTGCTGACCGATTATTCTCCGCGCGCGCCCCGCGTTGTGGCGGATGCCTATCGCGCCGTTGTGGGCCTCACCGAAAGCGCATGCTCGGACGACGAAGCCATCGACCGGGTGCTGAATCCGGCCCGCAACACCTATCGCCTGGAAACATTGAATATCGGGGTGCACGCGCCGATTATGCGCGCGCTGCAGCACGCGAATTTCACCTTCGCGAAAAAAATCAGCCACACCGCAGACAGCCAGGACCAGCGCCATCGCATGGTGCCCGGATCGCGCCCGCTGCTGATGCTCACCGATACGCGCTCGCCGGACTACGTGATTCCGATGCTGATTGCCGGAAACGCTCGCGCGCGCGAAGTCTACGAACGTGCGATGGCCGACGCCTGGGCGGCGAAAAACGAATTGCTCGACCGCGGAGCGCCGCGTGAAATCGCTCTGTATTTACTGCCAAACGCCCAAGCCATTCGCCTCGTCGAAACGGGCTCGCTGCTGCACCTCTTGCACAAGTGGACCATGCGCACCTGCTTCAACGCGCAGGAGGAGATTTATCAGGCTTCGATGGAAGAGGTCGAGCAGGTCCGCTCGGCGCTTCCTTCCCTCGGAAAATATCTCGGGCCGCCATGCTACATCCGCGCGGGAATTGCCACGCCGATCTGCACCGAAGGGTCGCACTTCTGTGGCGTCAAAGTCTGGCAAGAATTTCCAAAAATCGAGCGGCGAATTTGATTGCCGCGCGTCTGAATCCCTGTCTGGGACATTAATGAAATGACGCGCCGCGGCAGCCTCGTCTATTACCTCGCCTCGTGGATTTGCGGCGGATTGTTTCTGACCGTCGCGATGTATTTGCAGGAACAGGCATCGCCGGAAGGAATGGGGATCGGGCCATCCGGCGCCGGCGCAGCGATCATCATGACTTATTTTCTGGTTTTGATTTTTTGCGCGTTTCTTTCGTTCGTGTTTGCGTTTCTGTTGCGGCTTTCCATGATTTGGTTGCGCGCGGAAAACCTCTGGCAATGGGTCCTGGCCGGGATGATTCTCTCACTGCCGCTGACGTGGGGAGTGCGCTGGGCGTCTCACGCGACGGATGCGGCGGGATTGGAAGGCGCGGCGCGTCAAGTCGCCGTTTTACTTTTTCTTGGCTTGCGTGGAATCGCCGAGCGCCATCCGCTGCTGGGATTGCCCGCGGCTGCTCTCAATGCGGCGGTTCTATTCCTCATTCATCGCGCGTTCAGGCCTGAGTAGGACGGGCTTCAGCCTGTCTGCTTTTGAATTTGCAAGCCTAAAACCAGACAGGCTGAAGCCCGTCCTACTCAAATCAACTTCGCCAGCGCAGCGTCACTGGCCCGTCGAGTGGATGCGCCATCGGAGCGCCCGTCTGCTGCGACACAAGATACGCCGCCTTCAACTGAAAATACCAGCGCGCTTGCCGGTCGGCGTCGTCGATCAGCATCATGCGCGGCTGCACTTTCAGGCCCGGCTGCTGCCGCTCGATCACGTCCTGATCCTGCGCAATGAAGCGTTTTCCAAAGAATTTCAGGAACGGCGTCACCGGAAACCACTGAAATAAATTCCACGCGGCAACGAAATCGAGGCGACAGAGGTCACGGCGAACCGGCGTGACCGTTGTGCGATTCGTGAACCAGCGCGCGCCGCAGCGGACCTGCTCCGTGCGTATATTCGGCAGCACAAAATCGATCTGCGTCGTAACTTCTTCGCCGTAAAAGCGCAGCAACTTGTACGGGCCGCTGTTGGCAGAAGGCGCGTGTGAACTCATGCGGAAGCCTTGCGGAATCGGCTCGAACGTTTTCTGCTTTTCGCGGATGCTGCGGCGGCTGCGCCACCACCACGATTGATGCACGAAGGGGCCGTGCGCCGGGTCCATCAGGCCGACAATAGCCGTGTCCATGCTGCAAACGAGCTCGGCGGTGAGATGCGCGATGCGGTAGCGCTCGCTGAATTTCGGCAACTCCGGGACGGGGGCGATCGTCTTTCCTTCACCCGCGCGGTCCACGGCGCGGCCTTCGGGATTCGCCAGATAGACCCACACGTAACCGTCGCGCTCCTCGCACGGAAAACTTCCCGCACAAATGCGGTCGCACTGCAGCTTGGAATCCGCCGTGATCGAGGGAATCTCCCGGCATTGGCCTGTGTGCGCGTCAAAGCGCCAGCCGTGATAGGTGCATTCGACGGTCTCTCCATCGCACGAGCCTGCCGAGAGTGGAAACGCGCGGTGCGGGCAGACATCGCGCAACGCAAACGCTTTTCCGGCGGCGTCGCGGCCGAGCACGAGTGGAATTTCCATTCGAGTCGAAGTCACCAGCGCGCGCCCATGAAGTTTGTCGCTGCGCAGCGCTGGATACCAGAAGCCCCAAAGAAATTCGCCGTCGATGCTCGACGCGGTCACACCCGGGATGGAAAGTGGCGGAGTCATGCCAATGCGCTGTGGCACGCCTATGATATACCGATCGCACGCCCTCGCAATGCGATGTGGGATGGAAAGGGGTTCTTTTCTTCGTAGCACAGGCACTCTTGCCTGTGCGCTTTTGTAAATTGATAATTGGACGAAACCCGCACAGCCAAGAGTGGCTGTGCTACTGGCGCGCCCCAAGCACAGTAGTAGCGGGTATCGGATGGCTTGCCAAGGCGCGATGAGCGGTCATCGTTGTATCACGCCTCCGGGATCTAGCTGCGGAGGGGCGTTGCCCTTCGGGTGAAACCGCTTTTGCACTTAGCGCCGCACAAACGGCATCACGGGTCTTTTGAAGCGTCGCGGTCATGGATTCACGCGGCAGGTGTTGAAGAATTGGCCGGACCAACCACTGAATCTCAAACGGAATGTTTCGGCTTAAAGCAATCGTTTCCAATTCGGTGTAAACTCCGCCATCCTTCTCTTCAAACCTCTGGATGGAAAAGAGGCGCCAGATGTACCCGGTCCCTTGATCGGGAGGAAGTTCATGCGCTCCGGGCCGTCCGAAATTGTCGATCTGCTGTATGCGAGTGCTGTAGGTGACGGTGTACCAGCGGTGATTATCCAGCCGGACGTTTTGCGAAACATATTCGCTGGCGATGGCGGCGGTAACAAACGGCGCTTTTTCGGCGAGCACCAGAGAAAATTTTCGCATGGCGCCGGACACATTCAGGAGTTTCGCGTCAATCACCGCGGGATTGTAGATTTGATCGTAATGTCCGTAATCGTTCAGCATTGCAAAAACGGAGCTGAGGGTGGCATTTGGAATAAAAATGGCGCCGAGCCAATTGTGAATGAGGCCCTGCGGAACTTTTTCCGGAGTATCTTTGCTCGCGGGCTCCACAAGGATTTCTCCCTGGCGAACGCGGTCACGCCTTCCAGGCGCTTCGTCAATCCAGAGGAAAGTGGAACCTCCCGTGGCGCGGACTTTCATCTGAGAGTTAATTCCCAGAATGTATTCATCCCACGCATTAAGGGTCTGCTGGTTCAGGTCCGCCGCCGATAACACGAGTGGCGAAGAAAACAGAAGTGCAATTAATAACGCGAGTACCTCCGCGGATGCCGCTTGCCGATCTGTCGAGCGTAGCATCGATTCTCCCTCACCGTCCTGCGCGGCCGGGAAACGCTTGGTCCAACAATGAACTCAAGCGCGGGAAGCGTCCATCCGGTGAAGAGGGTAGCTTTGGATGGGACTTTCTTTTAGGGCCTTAGCGGCATAAGAGCGGTCGATTTGCGCACTTTTGCGGGCACAGACCATGCCGAAATTGCTTCCAGCGCTAATAAAACTTCTGCCGGAGCAAATTCGTTGTTTGGAAAGGACGACAAGCGTACGATGCGCGGGGCGGCGTGGGAACAAGGAATGACACCTCGAAATCGGCAACAAGAGCCGATGAAACATTCCCTTCGGAAAGGATAATCTAGATGAGGTCACACAAAGGATTGCTCACTCTTTTGCTTTTGCTGACGGCTTCGCCTCTCTGGGCAAAACCGAAAGTCGAAGTGCGAGTCAAAGTAAACGAGGGAATCGGCAAAAATCTGCCGCAAGATTCGCTCTCCAGAACCGGCTCTTCCGTGGACGGCGCGCTGAATGCCGGCCAGGTTTTCTATTTGAACGTCACGGTGCTCTCCGACAATGCGGAGGCCGTAGCAAAAAACAATGGACAATGGTGCATCAAGGGCGATGATTTGTTGAGCAGCCTCGAATATCACGGAACGCTCGAAGGCAATAACCTGGAACTCGAGATTCCCCAAAAGAACGGGAAAATCAAGAAGAAGAGCTACGTCGTCTTCGATCACAGGTGGCGAAAACTGTCGGACATTTAGCAGCGCTTGGAGCCACCGCCGGCGGAACGCGCTGACCATCGGCGAATTGCTTTTGCGGCGATTTCACGTTATTTTGGTACGTGTTGACAATGTTTTCCACGTTCTATTAGCCGCAACCCTTCCTCGACTCCGCCACGCGGAGCCGCCGCGCGAATTTTTTCTCTCGAAATGAAGCCTTTACTCCGACTGGAATTCTATTTGACAGGGGCAAAGCCATGGCAGGGTTAACGCTTTACGAAAAACTCGATCAGATCGAACACCGCTACGTTGAAATGACCACGGAGCTTTCTTCGCCGGAAATTCTTAATGATTCGGCGAATTACCAGAAGCTCGCGCGCCGGCACTCGGAGCTTTCCGAGATGGTGGAAAAATACCGCGAGTGGAAGCACATCGACAAAGGCCTCGCGGAAGCGAAACAAATGGTCCTGGAGGCGGACGACCCGGAGATGAAGCTGCTCGCGCAGGAGGAAGAAAAGCAGCTCACGGAACGCAAGGAAGCGGTGGAGCGCGAGCTGAAATTCCTGCTGCTGCCGAAGGATCCGAACGACGAGAAAAACGTGATCGTGGAAATTCGCGCGGGAACGGGCGGCGACGAAGCGGCGCTCTTCGCGGGGGAATTGTTCCGCATGTACTCGCGCTACGCGGAGTCGCAGGGCTGGAAGGTGGAAATTCTGGAGAGCTCGCCGAGTTCGCTGGGTGGGTTAAAGCAAGTGGTGGCGTCGATCCTCGGTAAGAAAGTCTACTCGAAGCTGAAGTATGAAAGCGGCGTGCATCGCGTGCAGCGAGTGCCGGCCACCGAGCAGCAGGGTCGCATTCACACTTCGGCGGCGACGGTCGCGGTGCTGCCCGAGGCCGACGAAATCGATATCAAGATCGAAGCGAAGGACTTGCGCATCGACACGTTCTGCTCCTCGGGACCGGGCGGGCAGTCGGTGAACACGACGTACTCGGCCGTGCGCATCACGCACATTCCGTCGGGCCTGGTCGTTTCGCAACAGGACGAAAAATCGCAGATCAAAAATCGCGCGAAGGCCATGCGCGTGTTGCGCGCGCGCCTGTACGAAATGGAGCAGGCCAAGCAGCACGAAGCGATCGCCGCCGAGCGGCTGGGACAAATCAAGACCGGCGACCGTTCGGAAAAAATTCGCACCTACAATTTTCCTCAAAATCGCGTGACCGACCACCGCATCGGCCTGACGCTGCACCAGCTCACGGAAGTCATGGACGGAAAGCTCGGCCCGTTCGTCGATGCGCTGATGACGCACTACGAGGCCGAGCGCCTGAAGCAGGAGTTGGTCGAGGCCTAAAAGTAGCACAGGCTAAATCCAGCGCCACAAATTGAAATATGAAAACCTGCCGCGATGTCATCATGGGTCACCGGTCACTGCATCCCTCCGTGCGTGATAAAGCCATCACGGACATTCGCTCCGCACTTTCCGACGGCATCGCATTCCTCGCTAGCCAGAACGTGCCATCCGCAGAATTGACCGCGGAGCTACTGCTCATGGACACGCTTGAAAAAGACCGCGCTTGGCTGTATGCACATACGGATCTGAAACTCGCCGGGACAACACTGGAGCAATATTTTATTTTGCTCAGTCGTCGAGCGAACGGTGAGCCAACGCAGCACTTAACGGGGTATCAGGAATTTTGGGGCATGGATTTCGTTGTCACGCCTGACGTGTTAATTCCCCGCCCTGAAACCGAGCACGTCATCGAAGTTGCGATCGAGCGCCGGGCAACAGGCTCCGGTGGCGGCTCAGCGCGTCGCGACCAACCATTTCGCATCGTCGATGTAGGCACCGGCTCCGGATGCATCGCCATCGCTCTGGCGAAGGAATTCCCCGCCGCGCAAATCTTCGCGACAGATATTTCCGCCGCCGCGCTCGAAGTGGCGCGACACAATGCTGCACGCAACGTGGCCCATTCGCGGATTGAATTCGTCGAATGCAACTTGATGGATGCGCTCTTGCAACAGGCACAACGATTCGACCTCATCGCCAGCAATCCGCCCTACATCGCGCTGGGGGAAGCGGAGTCATTGCCGCGCGAAGTTCGCGAACATGAACCTGCCGTAGCGCTTTTCGGCGGCGAAAAAGGCACGGAACTTTACGCGCCGCTAATCGCGCAAGCGGCGGCTCTTCTCAAGCCCGGCGGCCTCCTGGTGCTGGAACTTGGGCATAATTCCGCGCAACACGTGTCTTGCCTTCTAGCTGCCTCCGAGTGGGCAAGCTTTGCTATCACCAACGACCTTGCGGGAATTCCGCGCGTTGCATCCGCGCTGCAGAGTTGATTTAAGTAGCGCGGGCTTCAGCCTGCGGGGTTTCGCCCATCAAAAAGTCAAAATCCGCAGGCTGAAGCCCGCGCCACTCAAACCACTTCCATTTTTTGCGCTAGTATTGTTGGGCGGAGAACACATGGACGATACAAAAAATCCCTGGACCGTGCTCAAAGGGGCGACCGTTTACGAGAACGAATGGATTCGCGTGGATCATCACGAGGTTTTGGATCCTTCAGGTGGCGCTGGAAAGTACGGGACGGTTCACTTCAAGCAGGAAGCCGTGGGCGTCGTTCCGATCGACGAAAATGGAAATGTCGTCCTGGTGGGGCAGTACCGATTTCCGCTTCAAGCCTATAGTTGGGAAATTCCGGAAGGCGGCGGATCGCATTCCGTGCCCGCTCTCGGATCCGCACAGCGCGAACTCCGCGAGGAGTGCGGGCTTTCCGCAAAACGCTGGATGGAAATTCTCAGCATGGACCTTTCCAATAGCGTCACAGATGAACGCAGCACAACGTTCCTGGCCTGGGATCTTTCCGAAGTCCCCGCGCAGCCGGATGAAACGGAAAAGCTGCAGGTTGCGCGAATTCCTTTCTGGGAGGGTGTCGATCGCGCCAAGCGAGGTGACCTTCGCGATTCGATCACCGTCGCGGCTCTGCTTCGCGTTGCTTTGATGGCGCTGCAGGGTGAATTGCCGGAACAAATTGCGAGAGCGATCGGCCGCTAGCTCGAATGCTAGACACCAAACGCTTTTTGGCCCCAATGGGCGGGTTGCGGAGGACTCAACTTTTTCTGAAGCATACGGAAGGAGATACTTTCTTTGTGGATGCCGCGGGCGCGAATTGTTTTAAGACGCCCTCGCAGGCGATCCGGATCCATTCCGGCGGAAGAGCAAACCGCCTTGAAATCGCTGCTGTCGTCAAAAAGAAAATGTTCCGCTTTGCGGCTGAAACTGAGCGGCCCGCAAATCCATTCTTCCAGGGTTTTTGTGATCACGGCGCGCCAAAGTCTTTCCTCCGCCGTGGCCCGGTCGTGGGTGGACACAAGAGAATTTTCAAACATGTGGATGGCCCCCAACTCAAAATTGTATTCAGTGAACGCGCCGTTACGTGCAGTCGAAGGGCCACAATGCCATCGAATTCGGAAAGAAACGGCAGGCTGTGGGAAACTTTTTAGCCTTTCATCGGATTATTCGTAATTCGCGGCTTTAGCGGGTCTCGCGCCTTGCCTCTTTGGGCACTAAAATCTCCGTGGACAAATTTGGGCGCTGTGGAAAACCGTTTCCTTCGGGAGAAATCCACGACAAATGTTGGGAAATTTTTCCGCGACGATAGAAAATTTACAAAAATTAGACGAGGGTTTCGTATGGCGATGGTATCGTTAAAACTTCATCCCGCCGTTTTTTCCAGCCCCTGTAAGCGGTCAATACTCTCCCGGTTCTTTTCCTGCCGGTAGGTTTTCAATCCATCGCGTCCGAGTTTGTGAGTCCAAGCGGAAAGCTGGCTGCGTTCGCCTTCGTACTGCAGCAGTGGAACGGCGTACCCGCAGGAATCGGAAATGCGGGAAGCCTCAATCAAGATGATCGCTCTCGCTCCTTCATGTTCTGGAAAGCGAGCCGCAAGACCGGAAAATTCCGGATGTTCGGGCTCGATCACTCTTCCTTGTCCATACAGCCGAAAAATTTTCGGCGCTCCCTGAAATGCGCAGAACATCAGGACGATTCGCCCGTTTTCTTTTATATGTGAGACGGTCTCAATGCCGCTACCGGTCAGATCCAGATAGGCAATCGTCAAAGGCCCCAAGACTCGAAGAGTGTCCAGCCCCTTCGGCGAGACATTTACGTGACCGCCGGGATCGAGCGGCGCCGAGCCCACGAAGAAGACGGGCTGGGCTTCGATAAATTTCCTGACCGTGTCGTCAATCGTCGAATAAATTTTCCCCACGGGTGCCACTCCTTCAGAAACGATATGAGCGCAATAATTTCTCGGACTAATGTAGCGCCAACCTTCAGGTTGGCATTTCAGGGTCACGCAGATGCCCGCCTGAAGGCGGGCGCTACCAAAAGACGGATTTTTTCGCAAACTCTTCAGCCCATCCTAGCACGCGAGTTTTGATGCGCGATTGTGCAGGGCATCGAAACTAAAATTGGGCGCAGCTACTTCTTCGCTCTATATTCGCCTGGGTGTATAGTAGCGGCTGACCACCATGCCGAAGTTCGCCACGTTCCGGGCCAAGCACGATTCTGGCGCGGAGTCCTCGTCCCCGGTCTCCGCCAATTCCCTGCCTTCCTCCACTTCCATTTTGCATGTCGATATGGATGCATTTTTCGTTTCGGTCGAATTGCTGGACCGGCCCGAATTGCGCGGCAAGCCCGTCGTCGTTGGCGGCCAGCCGGACCAGCGCGGCATTGTTTCCACCGCGAGTTATGAGGCTCGGAAATACGGCATTCACTCGGCGATGGCGCTTCGCACAGCCGGGCGGCTATGCCCCCACGCGATATTTCTCGAACCGCGGCACCATCTTTATTCCGAATGGAGCGACCGCGTCGCGACCATTCTCGGAAAATATTCGCCGGTGGTGGAAATGGCTTCGGTGGACGAAGCGTATCTGGACCTCGCCGGGACGGAGCGGCTGCATGGGCCGCCGCTTGCTGCCGCGGATGCGTTGCTTCGTGAAATCACTGCGACGACCGGACTGCCGTGTTCCGCGGGCCTGGCGCGCACGCGCCTCGTCGCCAAAGTGGCGAGCGATCAGGCCAAGCCGCGCGGCCTGGTATGGGTTCCGGCGGAAAGCGAGGAGGCGTTTCTCGCTCCGCTGGACGTGCGGCGCATTCCGGGAATCGGCAAAGTCACCGAAGCGGCTCTCAAATCGGCGGGCATCGAAAAAGTCGGCCAGCTCGCCGCAATGCCGCTCGAAAAGCTCGAGCAAAATTTTGGGCGCTGGGGCACGGCGCTGTATCGCAAAGCGCGCGGCGGCGACACCTACGAATTTTTCGTGGATGCGGAGCCGAAAAGCATTTCGCACAACCGGACATTTTCAGAGGACACGCGGGACCGCGCGGCACTGGACGCGACGCTCAGCCTGCTGTGCCAGAAAACGATGAAGCGTTTGCGCGAGGCAGGGCTGAGCGCTTCCACAGTTACGCTGACCATCCGGTACGAGGGATTTGAAACGATTACTCGCGCCTCCACGTTGCACGAGTCCACGCACCTCGATCCGATCGTGTTCGATGCCGTGAAGAAATTATTTGAGCGGAACTGCGACCGCGCAAGAAAAGTCAGGCTTCTGGGCGTTGCGCTTTCTTCGTTCACGCATGGCGGAGAGCAATTGGACCTGCTCGATGCGCCGCGCCGCGAAAAACTGGAGCGCCTGTCACAAGCCACCGACGCCCTGCGCGACCGCTTCGGATTTTCAAAAATTCAATTCGGCGGCTCGCTGTCCAAAACGCACGCGGAGGAAGACGAATGAAAAAGCATGTATTGTAGCGCCGGCGTCCCGCCGGCAGTTTTGCCGCGTGGGAAACGAAAAACGCCGGCGGGACGCCGGCGCTACTACGCTACTTCGCCGGGACCGTGCCCGGATCCGTAGCCGTCAAGTCGCCGCTCCCTTTGAAGTTCGCGGACTCCGACGGCCGGCAGAATGTTTCCGCAAAATCCCAGTCCGGCTTGAGCGTGAAGTCGATGGCCATTTTCCAGGGCTGCGCGTACGCTTTGGGATCGTTCAGTGTAAGATCGAGCCGCATGTGATCGCGGTCTATTCGGTGAAAGCGTTCCACGACGAGCAAGGCATCGCTGTGAGGAAAACCGGCTCGATTGATCCAACCCCAGCCGGAAAATCCGGCGGTATCGACAACCAAATCATTTCCGTCCCAGTGCCCCAGTGAATATCCAAGCGCTCTCGGCACGCCGCCATTGTCCGGCATGGGCCGGCCATTCATCCAGATCGTGCGCCACGTGTGAACGACTTCGTAGAAAAGGAAAATCCGATCGGGGCGGTCCTTTGCCTGATACACCTCAACGAGGGAGGAACCTAAATCGTAAATTCGAGGAACACCGGCCGGCTCGCAGGTAAATGTTGGATCGACGGTAATCACGCCCGTAGTTTTCAATTCGGCGGTGTTGGCGTTAAACCTGGACTGCGCTTCAGGCATCATGTCCGGTGGCTTTCCGATGGAGTGCAGCCCTCCTCCCAATCCTCCTGACCATTGGCCGGAAAGATCATGCGGGTCAAAGGCCGGCTGGGTTTTCGCCGCGCCGGGGCCGGGCGCGCCTTGCGCCAGCAGCGCCGGAGCGAAGGCCAGCACGTTCATCAGAGCCAGCACCGCGATCGATCCAGTAAAGTTTTTTGACATGCTCATGGAAATCTTCCATCTTCGTCCCTCAAAATCGTGGAACGAAGAACTTGTCCCCGGAATTAATTCACCGGCGGCGATGGAGCCGCGCCGGATCCATTTTCATCGAGATTCAGCGATTGGCCATGAAAGACGATCTTGCTTTCCGGTATGCGGATATAACCGTTTCCGCTGCCATTTTTTGCCGGATGAAAAGTGACCAGGATTTCGTCGCCAGGTTTCAATGTGTCCTTCGTCCAGCCCGCGCGCGCCATCCACAATGGATTGTACATTTCCAGCGTCCAAGTGGTGACCGCGCCCTGCTCATCTTTAGCGTCGAACTTCAACGTGCAATGGGGATTTCCCCAGTTCAGGCTCGTTACCGTCGCTTTGGCTGTGATCAGCTTCGTAAAATCGTAGGCCGAGCTTCCGTGATGCGCGAAGCTGGACGAAGAAACGAGCGACAGGGCCGCCAACGCCAAAATAATTTTCAGGAGATTGATTTTCATGAGTGACCTGAACTTTTCCCTACTGCGCGACTAATTTATCCAGCCGCCAAGCCTGCTCTTCCGCCGCATACACGGTTTTCTCGTCCGGGCAAGCGACGGCGTGCACCCAATCCATAGTTCCGGGAGTTCGTCCGTAGTGTCCAAACGTCCCGAGAACTTTGCCGGTGAGATCGAGCTTATAAATTTTTCCCACGCTGCCTACATAAATGACCTGGGTCGGCCCGGGCGTGATGCAAAACGACCACGGCGGGCCCGGCAGATTGGTCCACATTTGTTTGAAATTACCGTCGGTGTCGAAAACCTGAATGCGGCTGTTGCCCCGGTCGGCTACGTACAGGTTCTGATTTTTGTCGATGACGATGCTGTGCGGCGTGTTGAACTCGCCTTTCCCGTTGCCGCGCTCGCCCCAGGCTTTCACAAAATTTCCTTCCTTGTCGAACTTTGCCACGCGCGAATTGCCGTAGCCGTCGGAAACGAAGACGCTGCCGTCCTGGGCCCACGTCACGTCGGTCGGCTGATAGAACGCGACCTTGGGAGGAACGGCGTGCTCAATCACGTGTGTCGTCCACGTCCAGGGTTCCGGCCGCATCCCGAGAACTTCTTGCGTGCGGCCCTCCAGATCGAATTTGATGACCATATTGGACGCCGCATCGATGTACCACATGTTGCCTTGCGGATCGAAGCGAATCGTGTGCGCGCCCTCGAACTCCCCCGATCCTTCGCCCATCGAGCGGACGAACGCGCCTTCGGCGTCGAATTCGAGCAGCGGATGATAGCCGCGATTAAGAAGAAATATGTGGCCCTTGGAATTGACGGCCACGCCGATTACTTCGCCCAATACGTACGTGGCAGGATAATGAAAAAAGTTTTCGACGAGATGCAGCGGAAGTTGCGGCGGCGTGACGTTGTCACCTTGCGTGCCTCCGTTGCCTTGCGCGCCGGCCGGCGTGATGTACACAAACGCAAAAGTGGCGGCAAACAAAATTGGCAAAATGAAACTTCTCTTGGTCATTTCTACCCCCAGGCGGACGGATGCCGGGAGTATATGCTCCTTGCTATTACGCAGCAAGGTCCACGCAAAGCCTCCACGATTATTCGGCTTTTGGCTATGTTGCGCCATGGCTTTGAATATGTAGCGGCCGCCTTC
>PMOP01000455.1:13676-14060 GCA_003161495.1 Acidobacteriota bacterium
CCGCTACAAAATGATTCACAATCCGGCACGTTTTTGGGTGTAGCATAGCGCCACTCGAGTGGAAAAAGACGCAATCAGGGTAAGACCGTCCGGGCGAGTCCCGGTTGGACGTTTATTTCCGAGAGGAGACCGTATGAAACGTTCCTTGGTGCTGTTTTCCATTTTTGTTCTTGCCGTCGTTTTCGGTGCGAAGGCTTTTATGGTTCACGCTCAGTTCGGCCCTCCCAGTCCGGAGCGGCAAGCGGCCATTGCCAAACAGCTTGCTCTTGAAGCAGCCACTCCGAAATTAGAGATTACCGAAGAAATTCTTCCCCTCACGATTCCCGATCACACCATCGGCGAAACCGAAGGGGTTTCCATGAATTCCAAAGGCCACCTGTTCGT
>PMOP01000367.1 GCA_003161495.1 Acidobacteriota bacterium
CGCGCCGACTGCCCTTCCACGGTTTCCCTCAACTGCTGCAGTTCAAGCAGCAGGGGCGCGGGAGGTATCGCCGCAGGCGCATCCGGCTGCCTCCCGGCCGGCTTTGGAATATTTCCGGCGGGGTGAGACTCAGCCAAGTCGTTCGCGGTTACCGGCGCGGCTTCATCGCCCGCGCGGGAGGCTGCCGAGGGCATTAAAAAGGCCAAAACAATAAAAAATTCTACAGCCATTCGCTTCGGGCTTTTGCTTCGGAACATGAAGTCTCCTCAGTTGTATCGGATCGGAAAATAAAAAACCCACCTGCCGGATATTTATCTGGCGGTGGGTCTCAAAAGTGACGGGTTATGAATTAAGGGTCTAGGTCTTCAGACTCCCCGCACCATTAGGCACACCAGCCCAGTATCGGCAACACAGACAACAATTGGGGGTGCCTTGGAAGCGCAAATTCATAGGGGACAGAATACGCAAAACATTCGGCAATTGCAACCATCACTTCCGGTCCGGTCGCGGTATCTTGCCAAATGGTAACTGTCCTAATTTGAACAGATTTCTGTTTGCGACCGCGTTAAAAGTATACGTGCAAGTGGAGAAGTCGATCTCAATTGATCGGAGGACGACGAATATGATCGCCGAGGAAACGAATGAATTTTCGCCCGTGTATTCTTCCTGGATCGGCAAACCTGTGGTTATGCTCGTCGCTATCCGCCAGTGTCTTTTCCCGATGCCTTGCCGCATCGTTGGCGAATCCGCCGCGGACGTACGCGTCTGGCTGGAGCGCGGATGGGAAGTGGATATTCGCAAAGAATTGATTCTGGCCGTGGAAGAAGTGGTCGTGGAAAACGAAAACATGGTGAATTGAAGTGCCCGTCCAGTGGGCTTGCCCCCATTGGACTGGACGTTTGCTTTTTATGAACGGGAAGGAGAATTCAAATGATCTTACTAATTATTCTTCTGGTGTTGTTGTTCGGCGGAGGCGGTGGCTATTACGGGTACTCCAGATGGGGGACCGGCGGAGGCCTCGGCGTTGTTGGAACGGTCCTGCTGATTCTATTGGTCGTATACCTGGTAGGCGGGGTTCGTTGAGGGAACAGGTGTATGAATCGTAAGAAGAACGGCAATAAAGCCGAAGCTTCATCTAAAAAAAGTATCCTTGCGAGCGTGAGGAAGGAAATGGCACGGCCTAGGATGGTCGAATCCGCCCACATAGGGACGAATAGGCCGAAGGAGCCGAAGGAAAAAAGACTCGTTTAGCACAATCCCCCACCTTCCTCGTCGCAAACTATCCCGCGGGATCTTTCTGACGCGTTGTCGTTACGCCTTTCAAAATCCCGATTCCCAAAAGCACGACCGCGCCCACCGCAATCCAGTGCGCCGGCACGTGCAGCAAATATGCGCCGTAGATCAAGCCGCCGATCACAATCGCGAAACCAATTGCATAAATTCCGAATGACATAGGATCAGTTCCTCCGATCAGCCCCGGCGGCTTTCACCGGAAACTCCGCCGGCCAGCAAACAATTCCGTGACTCCTACTGGGTTGAACTGGCTTTCTGATCTTTAATTTGCAAGTTGTTCACCACTTGCTGGACATTTGGCACACTGGCGGCCACTTTCTCGGCGCGCGCGCGATTGCTCTGCGAATTCACGTCTCCTGTCAGTGTAACCACGCCGTTTTTTACTTCGTCGTTTACGGCCTTACGCAATTTGCTCTGAATCAGCGCAGCGTCCAGATTCTTCTCAATGCCTCCGTCCAGATCCGAATTCACGGCTTTCGCCTCTTTTTCGAGGCCGGGAGGAAGCACGGCAATCTGATCGGCGACGACCTGCGATCCCGCCAGAGATTTGGCAAGGGTTTCGGCCTGCATCTTGTCGCTGTCATGTTTCACTTGGCCGCCCAGCGTCACTACGCCCTTATCTCGATCGTCGCTGACGGAGACGTCTTTCAGGCCTGCATCGTCAAGCGACTTGCGGACGCTCTCCGATACATCAGGCGAGTTCGCGGGCGTTCCAGAGCAACCGGCCAGGGTCCCCGCGGCAAGCAAGGAAAGCACGGCCAATGGCACTCTAATCTTTTTCATAATTCTCCTTTACTGCATCCGATGGAAAGCTCTAACGACGAGAAAGCAAAATCTAGTGCGTCTGGCCTTTGCATCCCTTGTGTTCGCACATGCAATCGATGTCCGGCGTCTTTTCCATGGCTTCACACTGGGCGCTGCAATACTTTTCCGAAGTCGTCATGCACGAACAGATTGGGTGTGCACATTTATGGGTTTTCGGGGTTTCCATTTTATTTTCTCCTGTTTTTGGATCAAGAGGGCGATCCAAGTCTTCATCTTAGTTGCCGGGGCATCAGGCTTCTGTGCAGAAAAGAACACATTGCGATTTTCGTTGCGCGCACGGAAATGGGTCGCGGAAGAGACTCTCTCGCCGGCGAGCCCGACTTTTACGTGTTCAGATGTGAACAGACTGTCCGCGAATTGCGCGTTATATATGTTTTCATGCGCGGAGGCCGATTTCCGGCTTCCAGGCAAGCCCAGAGGAGGCTGTTATGTCTTCAGACGATGCCATCGCTCACACTTCACCCGGTCGTTTCCGAATCTTGGGAATTTTTTGGGCCGTTTACGGAATTATCCGGCTGATCATGGTGCTCTGCCTGCTGATCTATGGCGGGACCGCTACATTGATGTTTGGCGCCCTGCTCAACCGCGTGCCTAATCCCTTCGCACTGATGGATATTTTTCATTTCCTATACGCAGCTGTGATCGTCCTATCGGCCGTATGCGGCCTTGTCGGGCTCGTCGCCGGACTGGTTCTGATTGCAGGTGTGCGGTCAGGCCGCAACCTCGCGCTCCTTGCGGCAATTTTGTCAGTTTCCGATGTTCCACTGGGTTTAACTCTGGGAATTTATACGCTCGTGGAATTGCTCCCAATTAAGGCTTCGCAGCTTTTCGCTCGCTATGGACAGGCGGCCTAGACCGGCCAGGCCCAGGAAAGAAGGAAAACAATGTTTCTAATGGCTGTTCTTTCAGTATTCGTTCTCGTGGCGCTGGTGGGCAGTCTCCCCATCTGGCCGCATAGCAAAAAATGGGGGTTCGGGCCCATCAGCGGCGTAAGCGTGGTCATCCTGGTTATTTTGATTCTATTCTGGACCGGCCACCTGTAAAGGAAAGAGTGAATTTGTTAGCCACGGTATATTGTAGCTATAAAATAAATGTCATCAGACTCCGGATGGAAGGCGGCCGGTGGAGGCCATCGCAATCCTTGCCGCGTCTGTTGCAAGTTCGTTGCCGCGCCAGGCCACGTGTAAATCGGGCCTCACGAGGAGCAAATCGTATTCGTAGAGTTCGCGCGCTCTCTCGCTGGCTATATCGAGCACATTGAGTGGCGCGCGCAGTTCTTGAAACGATCGCTCCAGGCAGGACGTGTCCTTATGCGTCCCGCCAAGCCGGAGCAGCGTAAATCCTGGGCCGAGTCGATCGTGCAGTGCCGTCCCGTCGTCCAGCCATACATGTGGCAGGCGTGCGCCGGGCCATGTCGTTG
>PMOP01000117.1 GCA_003161495.1 Acidobacteriota bacterium
TTCCAATCATTTGCTATAACGCGGATAGATTTTGTCGATTGGACTTTCATGGGGTCGTGGGTGACAGTAAACGCTAAGGATTTGCGAACGGAAAACGTGTGGGAATTTAGGGGAGCTTGATGGCAATGCCGAGTTTGGGACCGCAACGGAACGACGAAGATATTCCGCCCGCAATGCAGACCTCTGAATTGATACGCTCCAGTTATGTTTTGACGCTCGAAGAAATCGCCAACCTTGCGGCCGAGGGCGGTAAGCCTGCGGAAACACTGATGAACGTGGTCGCCCTGATCGGCAAACGTTTTAAGACGGAAGTTTGCTCCGCTTATTTGCTCGAGCCGGATCGAACCAATCTCATCCTGGCAGCCACGGTCGGATTGCGCCCGCAATGCGTCGGCACTTTGCGGATGGCGCTGCATGAAGGGCTTGCAGGCCTCGTTGCCGAACAAGTGCAGCCGGTCGCCGTCGAGCAGGTGAAGAATCATCCCCGGTTCAAATATTTCAGCGAGGCGGGCGAGGAGGCTTACCAGTCCTTCCTCGGAGTTCCGCTGATTGACGGCGGGGTTTTGCAAGGCGTTCTCGTGGTGCAGACGACCGACCCTCGCGTATTTGACGACCACGAAATCAAGATGCTGGCCGAGGCGGCCACGCAGCTCGCTCCGGTTGTAAGCGAAGCTCGCACGCTCGATCGCTTCGTCGCTCCTTTGCAGGAGCGCCTGTGGTCGCTGGCGCGCAATCTTTGGTGGAGCTGGGACAACGATTCCACGAGCTTGTTCCACGATCTGGACCCTCAGCGCTGGAGAGAGCTCAATCACAATCCGATCGCCTTGCTCTCGGAAATTCCTCTCGCTACCGTGGAGCGCCGCGCGCAAGAACTGGTTCTGCACAGCCGGGTGAATTATGCGTTTCGCCGCAAGCGCGAATACCTTGATGCCGACCGCACCTGGGGCGCGCGCCATGCCGGCGTTTTGCGGCCGCGTCCTGTCGCTTATTTCTCGGCTGAATTTGGTTTACATGAGTCGCTCCCCGTATATTCCGGCGGGCTCGGCGTTCTTGCCGGAGACCACATCAAGAGCGCGTCGGACCTGGGGCTTCCGCTCGTAGGCGTCGGCTTGTTTTACGGGCAGGGATATTTCCGGCAGCGGTTGGACAAAAACGGATGGCAGCAGGAAGAATATTTTCAGACGGACGTCAGCCAAATGCCGATGGAGCCGGCGATTGGAAAAAAAGGCGAGCCGGTCACCGTGCAGATTGAGACGCGCAGCGGGTCGATCCGGGCCAAAGTCTGGCGGCTGAAAGTAGGGCGCTGTGCTTTACTGCTGCTGGACTCCAATATTGAAGGAAACGCGCCGGAAGATCGGGAACTTACTTCGCGGCTGTATGGCGGCGATGACCGCTTTCGCATTCGCCAGGAATTGCTGCTGGGAGTAGGCGGCTTCCGCGCCTTGAAAGCGATGGGAATCACGCCGAGCGTTCTGCATCTGAATGAAGGGCACAGCGGATTTGCCGTTCTCGAAGCGATACGCAGCCGCATGGAAGAGGAAGGCCTGGATTTCAACCATGCCGTTCCGCGCGTCTCGCGCGAAGTTGTTTTCACGACGCACACGCCTGTTCCCGCGGGGCACGACCGCTTCCACGCGGGGCTGATCGAGGAACACTTGGGTCCGCTGCGGGATTCCATGGGGCTCTCGCACGATTGGCTGATGTCGCTCGGACGCGAAAATCCGGACAACTCCAATGAAAGTTTCTGCATGACCGTGCTGGGACTGAAACTTGCGCGGCGGGCCAACGCTGTGTCTGCCTTGCATGGAGAAGTGTCGCGGGCGATGTGGACATCGCTGTTTCCCGGAAGGACGGAGGAGTCAGTACCAATACGTCATATAACCAATGGCGTTCACGTTCCCACATGGCTCGCGCCGCAGATGTTCCGCCTCTATGACCGGCATCTCGGCACCGGCTGGGCCGAGCACAGCGGCGAACCGCAGATCTGGGAAGGCATTGAAAGCGTTGATGACGGCGAGCTTTGGGAAACGCATCTCAGCTTGAAAACGCGGCTCATAGAATTTGCCCGCCTGCGGGCCACGGAGCAAGCCGAACGCCGCGAAGAATCGGCCCAGACCTTGCAAAGTCTTGGTAGAGTTTTAAGTCCCGATGCGCTGACTATCGGATTTGCGCGGCGATTCGCCACCTACAAGAGGGCCAACTTGATTTTGGCCGACATGGAAATGCTGGCCTCGATGGTGAACGATCCTAAGCGTCCGGTGCAATTTGTTTTTGCGGGGAAAGCGCATCCCCATGACACGCCCGGCAAACAGGTCCTCCAGCAAATCGCGGAATTGATGCGCAATAAACGGTTTGCGAATAAATTTGTTTTCATCGAGGACTACGACATTAATGTGGGCCGCCACCTCGTGCAGGGCGTCGATGTATGGCTGAACAATCCGCGCAGGCCGCTCGAAGCTTCGGGCACTAGTGGCCAGAAAGTTGTGCTGAACGGCGGCCTTAATCTTTCCGTGCTGGACGGCTGGTGGGCGGAAGCGTACGACGGCTTGAACGGTTTCGCGATTGGAACCGGCCGCACGCACACCAACATGGACGTGCACGATCGGCGTGACGGCGAAAACCTGTATCGTGTTTTACGCGAGGAAGTCATTCCTCTTTTCTATCAGCGCGACCATGACGGCCTGCCGCGTGGTTGGATCAAACGCATGAAGCGCACCATCCGCACGCTCGGCTGGCGATTCAATGCCAACCGCATGGTGATGGATTACACAATGAAATGCTACATCCCAGCAGCGGGCGGCGCGTCCAGCGACATGCGAGCGGCCGGGTGATTTAAGTAGAACGGGCTTCAGCCTGTTGATATTCTTCCAGACATACGCATACCCTGAACCCCACAGGCGGAAGCCTGCGCCACCTGCTTCCAGATTATTTCTAAATTAGCCTTGTCCTGATATGATGGCGCCCATCGTTCGACTTCCAAAGTGTTAAGCAGCAAATCGGTGGAGGCATTCCATGAAGAGAAATCTGCTCGTCGTCCTGGCTGCGCTTGGGATTCTCGTACTGTTCTCAGGCCCCGCGATGGCGCACCATGGCGTGGCCGGTTATGACATGACCAAGACGATCACGCTGCACGGGACGGTGACGAAATTCGATTGGAGCAATCCGCACGTCGTCGTTTATCTGGATGCCAAGAATGACACCGGCGAACTGCAGCACTGGACCATCGAGTTCGCCTCGCCGGTTCATATGGTGCGCGCCGGTTGGAGCAAGTCTTCGATGAAGACTGGAGATGACATCTCCATCGACACGCATCCTTCGCGAAACGGCGCGCCCGTCGGGATTACGAGCACCATAACGTTCATTCTGAAAACCGTGGTCAACGGCCAGTCGCTTCCCGGCCGGTCCGAGTAAGGAAGTCCGCACTCGGGAGGAAATTCAAAATGCAAATCCGCATAGCGACTTTGATTTTTGCACTGGGGAGCGGACTGGCGTTCTCTTCCGCCATGTTGGCCCAGTCCGCTCCAGCCTCGTCTGATGCCAAGCCGCAAAAGGCCGGACTTATGACCGGCGGCATACCGGACCTGTCCGGCATCTGGGACCCGGATTTTCATGGCCCCGAAGGTATCCGGCTGAACAGTTGGGACTCCTCGGACCCCTTCGCCGCGCATCCCGAGAGCGCGCCCATGACGCCGTGGGCGGTGGAGAAATTCAAGGACGTGCGGCCTCCATTCGGCGCGCGGCAAACGTTCAACGATACGAACGATCCCGTGCAAAGGTACTGCGATCCGCCGGGCATTCCGCGCATTTACATGTACCCCTGGGAAATTAAATTTATTCAGACGCCCAAGGCCGTTTTCATGCTTTACGAATATACGAAGGTGTGGCGGGAAGTTGATCTGGATCGCGAGCATCCCAAAGATCCGGATTCGAGTTGGATGGGCGATGCCATTGGAAAATACGAAGGCGATACGTTTGTCATCGACACNNGAAATGAAGGAATTTCAGGAAAAAGTCGTGGACAAAACGCAGACTCCGGCCGGGAAGTAGGCCGGGAGTGGCAACGCAATCTTATGTAGCGCCCGCCTTCAGGCGGGCATCTTCCTCGGACTGGAAATGCCAACCTAAAGGTTGGCGCTACAACCAGAATTAACTTCGATTTTTGTCCAGACTCTTCACCAGTTCTCGCATTTGTGACCCCTGTCACATGCGAATGTTCCCTCCATCACATCGTTCTCCGGCAATGAGTGAGAGACTTCTGTTGGTTATTGAGAACAACAAGCGGAGGGCGTCATGGTCAGACAAGATTATCTCTTCATGGCGATACTCATTATGAGCCTCGTTTTCTTCGCGCATTGGGGAGGAACGGGCCAACTCAGGCACTGAGGCGCGACGAATCAACGCTGGAAGACCGGGAACTCGTGAACTCGAACAGCTGTATAGGGTGTCCTCACCGGCGATGGAATTGTTGGGACTGGGGCGGATGCTGGCCATTCGGAGGGCGCGATGAGTGTTGCAAGTAGATTGAAGATTCTAACGATTGGCGTGATCACCATGTTCTCGGTCTTCGGGCGAACTGCCGCGGCGCAGAGCAAGCCCGCGTCTCAAAAAGAATACGAAGCATTAATTTATTCCGTCAGAGGTCCGGACCTCTTCCGTGCGCACTGCGCGCCCTGCCACGGTCCCGACGGAAAGGGCAGCGGCCCGGTCTCGGTCGCGTTGAAGACGAAGCCCGCCAACTTGACCCTGCTGGCGAAAAATAATGGCGGACAATTCCCCATGGCGAGAATTCGGAAGTTCATTTCCGGCGACGATCCTTCCGTGGCGTCCCATGGCACGCGCGAAATGCCCATCTGGGGCCCTATTTTTCATCAGATCGAGGAAGACCAGGATTTCGGCGGGGTTCGCTTGCAGAACCTGATCGCGTACTTGCAGACGATCCAGCAAAAGTAGTTGCCGGACAATTTCGCGTCCCGCTTCCGGACATTTCAACCTCATCCCAGGATGTTGCACTTCTAGCGCCGAAATATTTTCGTGGGCCTCATTCCGTTTACAATAGGGAAATGCAACGAAAGGTCTTCTGGACCGCGTTTGGAGTATTGGGCCTGCTGGCCGATCTAGCCTTGCCCTTTTGGTGGGCCATGGGAGCGACCATCCCACTTGCCTGGCTGAGCTGGTGGATCGCGTATCGCAGCGACTGGTTCTAGCGCGGAGTAATTAGATTGAACTCGAAAATAACTTTCGGTCGCCGAACAACGAACAGCCCCGGGTCTGAAGACCCGGGCTACGGCAGATTGCTGTAGCCCGCCTCTTCAGAGGCGGGGTTTTTCTGGTGCGTTTTGCGCCTGCCGCCTCTTCACGCTACACTGCTCGAAGGAGAAAACAGAATCATTTGCCCCCGATCATCGCTGCACAAGGACTTTCCAAAAGATACGGCGCCGAACCGCTTTTCCAGAATATTTCGTTCACGGTTTCCGAGGGCGAGCGCATTGGCCTGATCGGCCCGAACGGTTCGGGCAAATCGACGCTGCTCGAAATTCTGTACGGCCGCGTGCGGCCGGATACAGGAGATGTGGCGATTCGCAAGCGCACGCGTCTCGCCAGCGTGGCGCAAAATTCCGAATTTCCGGCCGACGCAACGATTCGGTCCGTGATCGCGGGCGCCCTGGAACGCGCGGAAGTGCCGGAAAAAGACCGCGCCGCGCGCATTGCCGAACCGCTGGGCCGCGCGGGCTTTACGGACCTGGACACGCCGACGGCGGCGCTGTCGGGCGGCTGGCGCAAGCGCCTGGCGATTGTAGAAGGCCTGGTGCAAGCGCCGGACGTTCTGCTGCTGGACGAGCCGACCAATCACCTGGACCTCGCCGGAATTCAGTGGCTCGAAACGCTGCTGCAAAACGCGCCGTTCGCGTGCGTCGTTGTCAGCCACGACCGCTACTTCCTGGAAAACGTGGCCACCGCGGTGGTCGAGCTGGCGCGCTCGTACGAAAACGGTTTTCTGCGCGTGAACGGAAACTACAGCACGTTCCTCGAAGCAAAAGAGGAAAATTTGCATGCGCAGCGCAAGCGCCAGGAAGCGCTGGAAAACCTGGTGCATACCGAAATCGAATGGCTGCGCCGCGGACCCAAAGCCAGGACGACAAAATCGAAAGCGCGCATCGATACCGCGCAAGAATTGATCGGCGAACTGGCGGACCTGAACGCCAGAACGCGAATTTCCTCGGCCAATATCGATTTTTCCGCGACGGACCGGAAAACAAAGCGCCTGATTTCGCTCGATGACGTAACGTTTGGCATCGGCGGTCGCATCTTATTCGCGGGAATTCACTTCGCCGTTACTTCCGGAATGCGAGTGGGGCTCGTGGGTCCGAACGGCAGCGGCAAGACCACGCTGCTGCGTCTCCTGCGTGGCGATTTGCAGCCGACGCGCGGAGAAATTCGCAGGGCCGACGCGTTGCGCATCGTGTATTTCGATCAGAACCGAGAGCTGGACCCGGACATCAGTTTGCGGCGCGCGCTCGCCCCGGACAGCGATTCCGTGATTTATCAGGACCGCGTGATTCACGTGGCCGCCTGGGCCGCGAAATTTCTTTTCGATCCCGAACATCTCAGCCAGCCCGTCGGCAAACTTTCCGGCGGCGAGCGCGCGCGTGTTTTGATCGCGCAGCTCATGCTGCAGCCGGCGGACGTGCTGCTGCTGGACGAGCCGACCAACGATCTCGACATTCCCACGCTGGAAATTCTGGAAGAAAGTCTCCTCGAATATCGCGGCGCGCTGGCACTCGTCACGCACGATCGCTTCATGCTGGACCGCGTCTCGACCATCGTGCTGGGGCTTGACGGGCTGGGCGGCGCGGAACGCTTTGCCGATTATTCGCAGTGGGAAATCTGGCAGCGCGCGCAGCAAAGGGGAACGACGAATTTGTCGAGCGGGACCAAACGTTCGCCCGCGGCAGGAGAAGCGCAATCCGCAAACGCAAAGAAAAGGCTCTCCTACCATGAAGTTCGCGAACTGGAAACCATCGAAGAGCGCATCGCCGCGGCCGACAGGAATCTGGAAGCCCGGCGCGTCGCGCTGGAAGATCCCGCAGTCACGGGCGACCCTGCGCGACTGAAGGCGGCCTGCATCGAAATGGATGAGGCGCAGAATACCCTCGATCATCTTTACCAGCGCTGGGGCGAGCTGGAAAAAAAGAGGGGCGGAGCATGAGCGAGGGCGTGCCGGAACGTAGGATTCGGACCTTGTAGCGCCCGCCTTTAGGCGGGTCACACTATATCCAAGCACATGCTCGCCTGAAGGCGAGCGCTACACTGTCCAGTCAAATTCATTGGGCCCCGTGTTCCACAGGATTCCGAAACAAAGGAGCGGCCATGCCAATTCCACCCAAAAATATTCTGGTCATCGACGTTGGCGGAACGCACATTAAAGTGTTCGTCACGGGACAAAAGGCGCCGGTGAAGATTACTTCCGGGCCGAAGATGACGGCCAAAAAAATGGTGAAGAAGGTTCTGGAGGCGACGAAAGGCTGGAACTATTCCGTCGTATCTATCGGGTATCCCGCTCCGGTCATTCACGGACATCCGTTGTGCGAGCCGCACAATCTCGGAGGCGGTTGGGTGGGATTCGATTTTCGGAAAGCGTTTGGGCGGCCCGTGAAGATCGTGAATGACGCAGCCATGCAAGCGCTGGGCATATATCGAGGGGGAAGGATGCTTTTCCTGGGCCTGGGCACCGGGCTCGGTTCCGCCATGATCGTGGATGGAATCCTGGAGCCGATGGAGATTGCCCATCTGCCGTACAAAAAGGGACGCACCTTTGAAGATTATCTCGGGATCCGTGGACTGAAGCGCCTGGGAAAAAAGAAGTGGCGCAGCTATGTGGAGCGCATTACAGAACAACTCAAGAATACGCTGGAGGCGGATTACGTGATCCTCGGGGGTGGAAACGCAAAGCTGCTGAAAACATTGCCACCGGGCTCCCGCCTGGGTGACAACTCGACCGCTTTCACCGGAGGGGTTCGCCTTTGGGACGAGCCGGAAGAAAAATCAAAGTGGAATCGCCAGAGCCGCACGGAAGCGCGCCTGAAGGTTGTCTAAACTTGTTCCCGTTTTGACCGATGATTCTTATATTCCGGCGGGCTTCAAGTAAAGCCCGCACCCGTCGGAATCATCGTATGCCCGAATTAAACGATCCCGAAATCTATCGAACCGTCCTGGATAACCTGGGAACAGGCGTGTACATCGTCGACCGCAACCGGAGAATCCGCTTTTGGAACGAAGGCGCGGAACAAATTACCGGATATTTGCGGCAGGACGTGGTCGGGCGTTTCCTTCGGGAACACTTTCTGGCCAGCGGGAACAATACGAAAGATATCGATTCGGATCCGGAAGACCCCATCAATCTCGCCTTTCGCGACGGCAAGCCCTCTACAGTGGATGTGTCCATCCTGCATAAGGAAGGGTATCGCGTCCCCATCCAGCTTCGCACCAGCCCAATCCGCAATGGCCGCGGCGAAGTCATCGGGGCTGCGGAAAGTTTTGAAAGGAATCGTTCCGCTTCGGAGTGGTCCCGACGGCAATCGGGTATTGTCGATCTCACCTGCCTGGACGGAGTCACGGGAGTGGCTTCGCGGACTACCATGGAAACTCGTCTAGGCGAGTGCCTGACCACTTTCAGGGAACACAATATTCCTTTCTCCCTACTCTTGATCCAGATTGACCAACTAGAAAATTTTAGGGCTAGCCGAGGTCCCGGAGTCGTGCCCACGATTTTACGGATTGTGGCGCAGTCGATGGAAAACTGCGTCCGTCCGACGGACATGGTCGGGTGCTGGGACGAAAATCAATTTATTGCCATTCTCATGGAATGCAGGGAATCCGAGGTGGGGTTCGTTGGGGAGCGGGTCAGAAAAATGATAAGCCGGGCGGAAATTGAGTGGTGGGGCGACAAGTTCACCATTACGAGCCCGGTGGGCGGCGCGGGCTGCCGGCCCGAGGACGAGATCGAGTCGCTCGTCGCGCGAGCGGCGGCGTCTCTTAAGGAGAGCGTTGCCCAGGGCGGAAATTGCGTAACGGTTCTCTCCTGACAAGTCGGAATTAATGCGGAGGTCCGGAAATCGATGTTTTCAATTATAGGAATCGTAGTGGTTTTTGGCGCCGTGGTTGCCGGATACCTGATGGAACACGGCAATCTGAAAGTATTGATGCAGCCCGCGGAATTGATCATCATTCTCGGCGCGGCGATCGGAACCGTGTTGATTGCCAACCCGGTTCATATCCTGATGAAAATCGTAAAGGGAGTAGGATCAGCATTCGGAGGATCGCCCTTCAACAAGCAGAGATACACGGATGACGCCATCGAGAAGCACGGTGTCCTGGGTAGCACCGTGCAAGTTTTGCAGAAGCCGTTCACGCACGACACTCTGGCGCGGAGCGTCCGCGAAATTCTTTTTGATTGAGACCATATAGCGCCCTCTGCCATGCCGGTCCTGTCTAAATGCTGACAACCATTCAGTTCGTTGGACTCTTCTCGCCTAAGCCACGCAGTTAATTGGCGTCAAATCTCCGCAATCGCGCTTGTTTTCAATTACTTCCGAAATTTTCACCCGGCCTTCCCAATGGCATCCAGAGTGCAATGTTTGGAGAGAGAAGATTGTTGGAGGAAATCATATGCGAAAACTATTCTCCTGTTTCGGTAGCATTCTATTGGCGGTTCTACCAACCTTCGCGGGAATCGCGAGCACATCGGAAAAAAACAAAGATGACGCCCGATTGAGAAATTGCGGCACGGTCTTGAGAGAGATTCTCGACGTACCGGATGACATTCCGAGGGACTTGCTGGATAAGGCAGATTGTGTCGTGGTCTTTCCCTCTGTCTTAAAGTCCACATTCAAAGGTGGAGGTATCTACGGGCGCGGCGCCATGTCGTGCCGCCAGGGCGATGGTTTCAAGGGCTCGTGGGGCGCTCCAACGATGATGGCACTCGATGGAGGAAGCTTCGGCTTTCAGATCGGCGGAGAAGCTACGGATTTGGTCCTGCTGGTGATGAATGAATACGGCGCGAGAGGCATCCTCAATGGCAAAGTCAAGCTGGGGCCGGATGCTTCCGTGGCAGCGGGCCCGGTCGGTCGCGATTTGTCTGCTGCGTCAGACGCGAATCTGCGAACCCAAATTTTCAGTTACTCGAGAGCGCGTGGACGGTTTGCTGGAGTCTCTCTGAAAGGCTCCACGGTCCGGACGGACTATGGCGACAACCGACGCCTGTACGGCAGGAAAATTCCTTCCATTGACATCGCATTGTCCGGAACTGTCGCCGTGCCCTCGGCAGCCGGGGAATTGATCTCGACTCTCGATGCTAAAACCCCGAAGCGTAAGGCGTGAGTACGATTTGGTAGATGCAGTTCGGTGCAGCGGATTGACCGCATTGCTCGGTGGAGGGAAAAGGATGCGTTTCGCAGAGGCACTTTCTGGCGAAGGCAACTTGACGCGACGTGGCCACACTTGGGGCCACAGGTCTTCGGCGGGATCTGCCTGCGCACACATCGCGTGGCTTGTTGTGCTTCTTGGTCTGCCTTTGCTTGTTTCCGCACAGACGCTCCACTATGCGAACAATCCGGATCCTAAGAATGGGCAGAAGGTTTACAACGGCGGCTGCATTACCTGCCACGGGAGCGAAGGGAAAGGTGCACCCATGGCAAGTACGGTTTTCAGGCGGCAAGATACGTTTCCGGATTTTACGGACTGCGCCGGGACAACGCCTGAACCGAATGGCAATTGGAAGGCAGTGATCGTGCACGGCGGGCCATCGCGCGGGCTCTCGCAGATTATGCCTGCGTTCGGGGATTTGCTGACGGACCAGGAGATCAACGATGTGATCGCGTACATGCGCGGGTTTTGCAAAAATGTCCACCACGATCCACTGGGCGAGCTAAATCTGCCGCGGGCATT
>PMOP01000071.1:0-967 GCA_003161495.1 Acidobacteriota bacterium
CCGGTACGCAACCGTCCGATCAGTCCGCGGGGAACTGGACCGCGGACGGAAAATATTTCCTCTTCTCGGGCTGTGAACAATATGAATGTAATCTGTGGGCCATGCGTGATGCCTGGAGTTGGTTTCGCCGGTCCCACCATGGGCCGTTTTCGTTGACCAGCGGCCCGGACGACCTGCACGTAGCCATTCCAACGCAGGCGGGCTCGCGCATATTTGCCTTCAGTTTCCGCTCGCGCCGCGAACTCGAAAAAATCGATCCTCGAACGATGCGCGCCTCGATGTTGAGCCTCGATACACTGGCCCAGGAAGCCAGCGTATCGCTTGACGGACAAATGGTCGTTTACTCGAATCGCCCGGACGGATCCCTATGGAGAAGTAACACGGACGGCTCGCAGCGGTTGCGGCTCACGAGCGCGCCGCTCGGAGGATTATCCCCGCGTTGGTCGCCGAAGGGTGAACAAATTCTTTTTACCGGCATTCGCAACGATCAGCCCCGGCAGATTTATCTGCTCTCTTCCGACGGAGGAGCGATGCGTCCCGTCCTTCCAAAGGGATGGGAAGGGGCCAGCGCGGATTGGTCGCCGGACGGTTATCGCATTGTCGTGGCCATGCGCAATCTCAAGACTCATCCGCAGTATGCTCTTTTTACTCTTGAACCGACGACCGCGGCGTGGAAGGAGTTGCCGGACTCCAAGGATCTGAATGAGCCGCGTTGGTCGCCGGATGGACGCTTCATCGCCGCGCTGGATAATTCCAACCATCATTTATTGTTGTTCGATGTGCAAATGGGAAAATGGGCTCCCATTGCGTCCGGCGGTTTTCTGGAGGCGCCGCATTGGTCCGCGAACAGCTCCGCGATTTATTTTCAGGATCAGTTGGACGATCAGGAATCCATATTTCGGGCGGATGTCGACACGCAGCGAGTCCAGATGGTCCTCGGATTCGGAGATACTCTCCGCGTGAGCGC
>PMOP01000071.1:1100-2829 GCA_003161495.1 Acidobacteriota bacterium
GCCTGAATAACTCGCTGGCCGGCGCCGGCGGCCTGCGTGTAACACAACGCGCAACTCTGAGCGAAGGCGGAGGCAGGCACCCACAGAGCCGCAAGGAATGCGGCCATTTGCGCCATCCAACGAATCCCGAGACAACTTTTCGGTTTCATTTGCAGGTCCTCCACAGCTCGTCCTACTATCCGCCAAGCCAAGAAATCCGTCAAATGCTAGTGCCCGAACGGCCGCATGTGCAACAAGCGGAAGCTGTCCGACCAGATCATGTTCATCATCAGCAGCACGAAAACCACGGCAGGAATCAGCATCAAAGATAGGCCGCGGGTTTCCTGCGCGAGGTGCATGAAGTACCGGAGCGCCAGGGTTCCGCCGCAAATCGCGAGCGCCAGCAAAATGGCCAGCAATGCGCCGGTTGAAAAATGCTGATAGGCGAGGAAGACTTCCACGATCGCGATCGCCAGCAATACGAAATAAACCGGCAGATATTTTGCGATTGTGTTCCCGGATTTTTTTGAATTCGCCATCGTGAATTCCCTCCGAAGGGCGCCGCCTAGCGCGAAAGATTCAATAGGTAAATCAGGGGCACGACAAACATCCATACCAGGTCGACGAAATGCCAGTAGAGGCCTACTGTTTCGACATGACCGGGAGTCAATCGCCCGCCTGCGTAACCGCGCGCGACCACGGCAATTGCGCCAACGCCGCCGATCACGTGCAGCAAGTGAAGACCTGTGATGCTGAAAAACGTGGCGCCGAAAAGCGGCGCGCCCCAGGGATTTTGGAACATGCGCACGCCTTCATCGATCAGTCCGAACCATTCGCGGATGTGCAGGCCGGCGAAAATAACGCCCAGCAAAATCGTGGACCACAAGAAACGTCCCGCCTTGGCTTTGTCTCCCGCCTTCGCGGAGTCCACGGCGCCAAGCATCGTCAGGCTGCTGGTGAGGAGGACCGCCGTCATGATCATGACATTCACAATGCTGGGACTGAATTTAAAAGGCGTGGGCCAATCGACGCTCGCCGTGCGCAAATAACCGTACCCGTACAGCATACTGCCGAAGGTTGCCGCATCGGAGATGATGAACAGCCATATCGTCAGCTTTCTGGACGGAATGGCGAAAGGGGACGGTTCCAATGTCGGGCCGTGCCCTTGCACTGCTATTTCAGATTCGCTCACAGTTTTTCTCCCTCTTCACGCCTAAAGCCGTATGGAAATGACCAGGAGCAGGTAGATCCACAGAACGCCCATGAAATGCCAGTAGATGGCGGTATTCGCAAACGAGCTCGTTCGCAAAGTGATATGCCTGGGAGTCAGGCGCGCGGTCAAGCGCACAAGGCCGGTGATCCCACCGAGAACATGCAAGGCATGCATCGCGGTAAGAACATACAGGAAGGAACTGTTGGAATTCGTCGCCAAATAAAGTCCCTGCGCCGCGAGCTGGCGCCAAACCATATATTGCCCCGCGACGAAGGCGAAACCGAACGCCAGCGTGATTCCAAGCCAGCGCAACGTGTTGCGGCGTGCGCCCTCATCCAGTGGAGAGGAGTTCATGAACGCGCGCCGGGCCATTTCCAAAGTGATGCTGCTGAGAAGCAGGACGGCGGTATTCACGTAGAGGAGCCGAGGAACCACCACGTGAATCCAGTCTCCAGATCCTTGCCTGACAAAAAGCGCGCTGGTGAACGCCGCGAACGACATGGTGATCGCGAAGATTCCAACCCAAACGCCGCTTTG
>PMOP01000430.1 GCA_003161495.1 Acidobacteriota bacterium
TGCGCTTTGGTTGGATGTGGGTGGGGGGCGGAGAAGCCAGCCCAAATGCGGGGAATAATTTTGCCGGGCAAACGGGGCTGCAAGGCGCGAGCTCGAACCCGCTGGACACTGGCTATCCCGATGTGACCATAACCGGCTTTTCGTCAATGGGTGAAACGACGCAGTACGTCACGCGCAAGGACAACGACTACGAATTATATGACAATGTTATGGGGCACCATGGTACTCATACCGTTAAATTCGGCGGTTATTTTTTTCACCTGGATTTCGATCCGGTGAATGCACAGAACGCGAGAGGGACTTTCGCATTTACAGGCAACAACGCGTTAGGAAATTTCCTGTTGGGAGTTCCCACGCAGGGAACGGTGGGAGTGCAAGGGCGAGGAGATTTGCTCGGCCGAACGAATTGGGCGCAATTTTACATCGAAGACGGCTGGCAGATTACTTCGAGCCTCAAGCTCGACATCGGCGTCCGCTACGAGTACAACCAGAATGTCACGGATGAAAATAACAACATGGCGATTGTGAACAATCGTGTGCCGGGCGGCGAGTTTGTCATCGCCAGCAATAGCCAGGGTCAAATTTCGCCGGCAGCGTCCGCTTTGCTGGCCAATATTCCGATTCCGTACGTCACTTCAGCACAGGCCGGTTGGAATAACAGCCTGCTTCAGAGACGCCCGTTGCGGCTGGCTCCGCGGATTGGACTCGCCTGGGCATTGCCGGACCACAAGACCGTGATCCGTTCGGGATTTGGAATCTATACGAATCAAGCGGCCTACAGCATCATTCAAAATGCNNACGGAAAATATTCTGGCCGCCCCGGCGAACGGTTCGGTCAGCGCCAATAATATCAACCACAATTATAAAATCGAATATAACAATGTCTGGAATCTGTCCGTTGAGCGCGCTCTCTCCTCTACCACGGCCATCCAGGCGCAATACATCGGGTCGTATACCGTGCATGCCGACAACGAAACCTACCAGAATTTTTTTCCGGACAACGGATTGAATCCTGCCACGGGCCTTCACGTGCGCCCTATTCCGCAGATGAGCGGTTTCCCGAGCGTCACCTGGGATGGCTGGGAAAAATATAACGCATTGGCCCTGACTTTTACACAACGTGTCTGGCGGGGCTTGACCCTCAATTCCACTTACACGTGGTCAAAAGCATTGGACGATGCGTCCAACCCCGGGCCGGACAATGCCGGGCCCAACTTTCCCCAGGATCCCGCGAATCTGGCGGCGGAAAAAGGGTTGTCGGATTTCGACCACCGGCATCGCTTCGTCACGAATTTTCTTTATCAGATTCCGTTCCTGAGAAATTCGGAAGGTTGGATCCATTCCGCGTTTGGCGAATGGCAGGTGGGCGGGATTTGGACGCTGCAAAGCGGAGCGCCCTTCACGGTAAATCTCTCGAGCGACGTCGCCAATAACGGAGAGCCCTTGTCCGCGCCGTCACAACGCCCGAATCTGAGTTGCAATCCGAATAGCGGCCCAAAAACAACAGCGGAATGGTTCAACACGTTCTGCTTCACGATGCCCGCTCCATTCACTTATGGCAACGCGGGCCGTGACATTGTGACCGGGCCGGGACTCGACAACTTCGATGCAACGCTACAAAAGGAATTCCCAGTTCACGAAAATATAAAGCTGCAATTCCGCCTGGATATATTCGATTTCCTTAATCACCCGAATTTTAATGCGCCTGTCGGAGCGGGCAGAATGTTCAGCGCTTCCTCGAGCTTCGGCTCGATCACCAGCGCGCAAGATCCGCGCGACATGCAGTATTCGTTGAGGCTTGTTTTTTAGTAGCGCGGGCTTCAGCCTGCGGGGGTTAGTCCTAGCAATGACCAACCCCCGCAGGCTGAAGCCCGCGCTACCCGGTGTTCCTCAAGCCGCGTCGCTGCGCGCAGCCGGCCGCACGATTCGTGGAACGAGCATTCGCGTGCCGGGCGCGAGAATATGAACCGACCGCTGGAAAACAAATTCCAAAAATCGCCGCGCGACCGACAATTTTGAATGAATGGGATCGCGATCGTGAAAACCTTCCGCGCGAATCACGAGAAAGCCCGGGCCATTTTCAACCTGCAGGCGGCGGATCGGCCGGTACGACTTGCCCTGGAACGCATTCCCCAGACGCAAAATGGCAGCCAGCCGGATGAGCGATTGCCGCAATGGCAATTCGTAAACTTTTAATTTTTCATGATCCGGGTACGGCAACGCGCGCCGGTGAAACCGCGCGACGAGCGCCACGAATTCAAGATCTCTTTTCGTCCAGCCGGGCGGCGGAGAAAGTTTGCGAATCATCCGGTAGGATTCTTTGTGATACGCATTGCCTTTCTTGAAACGCCCGGCCTCTTGCAGCAGCGCCGCCGCGTGCAAAATAAACCGTTCCTCGATTTGCGATTCCTTCGCGATCAGGCCGCAATTCGCCAGGCCATCGTACAATTGCAATGACAACCGCGCCGTCCGGCGGACACTCGGAAAATCCGGCGTCACGAACGAAGCCCATTCGCCCAGCCGCGCAAGTCCCGTCGTACGCAAATCTTTTTCCGCCGGCAACCCTTCTCGCCAAATCCGCAGGGGAGACGATTTTCCCGCCATCTTCGCGCGATACTGCTGAAGCCGCGACGATCGTTCGCTTTCCACTTTCGCGCGCCACGCCGTAAATACCGCTTCCTCCATCACGCTTCGGTTTTTCACGATCGTCTGATCGAGTACGGTGAGGTCGTGGATTTCTCCCAGCAAGTCCTGCAGGAATTTCAAGTCGGGCGCCCAGGCGGGATACATCGAGGGCAGAAAATTTTCCATGGCGTA
>PMOP01000073.1 GCA_003161495.1 Acidobacteriota bacterium
GCCGCTTCCGCGACCTCCGCACTTCGCGTGTCCACCGACATCGGGATGCGGAGCTTGCCCCGCAATTCCTGGATCACGGGCAGAATCCGCCGAAGCTCTTCCTCCGAGGAAACCGAAGCGGCTCCGGGACGCGTCGATTCGCCGCCGACATCGAGGATGTCCGCGCCGTCATGCTCAAGTTGCAACGCGCGCGCGATGGCCGCTTCCGAATCGAGATATTCTCCGCCATCGGAGAAACTATCCGGAGTGATATTCAAAACGCCCATGATCAGGGTGCGCTCGCCGAGAATCAGCGTGCGCGAGCGGAGGCGGAGCCGAAATCGTTTGCGGCGAAACATAAGTGCAACATCATACAAAAAGTTTTGGTGTTTGGTAGCGCGGGCTTCAGCCTGCGGGGTTTGGGCCTTGCAAAGACTAAACCCCGCAGGCTAAAGCCCGCGCTACGGAAACCGTAACCCCGGATGACGGCTTTGCATCTTAGCCTGTGTGATACGATTGCTTCACGATTCGGATTCGCTCTTCCGGCAAATGCTTTTGACAATTGGCGAGCGAAAACGAAACAGGGGGAAGCGGGGTTCATGAGGGTGTCACGAAAGATTTACAGAATTTGCGTGTTCTTGTGCGCGATGGCGGTCACGGTTTCATTTTTTCCAACTACCCAGGCCTCGACAAGTCCGCAGACAAGCTGGACGCTCGACAATGTCCTCAAGCAGATGGATGCTCAGGCGGCGACTTTTCATAGCCTCACGGCGGATCTGGAGCGGACCAAGGTCACCGTCGTCGTGAACGACAAATCCATTGAAACCGGCCAGATTTTCGTACGCAGCGACGACAAAATGCGCATCGAAGTGACGCAGCCCGATGCGCGCACCATCCTGCGGGACGGGGACACTTTTTATATTTACAATCCGAAAATCCACCGCGTCGAGGAATACAATCTCGGAAAGAAAAAATCCGTCGTCGATCAATTCCTGCTGCTGGGCTTCGGGACTTCCGGAAGCTCTTTGAAAGAGAGTTACACGGTTACGTTGAAGGACGAAGAGACGCTCGACAACCGCAAAGTTCTTCTGCTCGAGCTGCTGCCGAAGACGGACGAAGTGCGCAAGCAGCTTTCCAAAATTCAGTTGTGGCTGGACGAATCCACGTGGCTTCCGGCGCAGCAGCAATTTTTTGAGACCGGCTCAGGCGATTACTTCATCATCCGGTACCGCAACATCAATCGAAACGTGCGCATCCCGGACAACGAATTCAAGCCGCACTGGCCGCACGGCACAACGAGAGTGCAGCCCCAGGCCTAGCGCCCGCGCCTTCTTTCCTTTTCAGTTGAGCGTCCCGTTGGATGAATTCGCGCCAATGCTTCGGGGTTCCGGAGCCCGCCGGGGCGTTTCGGTTTCGCTGTCAATGACGATTGTTTTTGCGCTGCCTGCGAGACGGATTTCGGTGAGCGAGCGCGTCCCGTCAGAATTCACTCGTAGCAGAGCTGTATTCTCAGTGTACTTTATGCCGTGCTTCACCCAAGTCCCGCGAGCCGTGGCGATGAATCGCCCATCCCGCAACAAGGTTGCGCGCACGAACGCGCCATGCGATTCCAGGGACAACGTGTACATCCCTTCCGGCACCTTCGCTCCATTTACCGTGATCTCCCTTTCCAGAAAAAAGGGCCGGCAGGGAATCACCTTTGCATAACCCGAAATGCCTGCGATCAGAATCCATACGGTTAAGACGACAGTTCTGAATTTCATTGCTCACCTCCCTGAACGACGCAGAAACCTGCAGCTGCGCCGTCCATGCGTTTATTCATTTTCGTCAAGGCCAGTCGCAAGGACAGCCGAAAGATGCCGGCGTAGCGGTTTACTGGCCCGCGAGCAGTGTGCGACCGCGCATGCACCGAAGTCGAGACCGCTTACTGCACGCCACAGGTCATTCACGGCAAATTGGTATCGCTTGGTAAAAACCTGGATTACCATCCAGCTATGGATACCCCTTCCGTAATTTCAAAGCACGCCCGCTGGCAATGGATTGCATTCATCTGGCTCGGCATCGCGCTGCTCAGCGCGGTCCAGAATGTGCTTGTGATGCGGGCCGAAAAATTGCAGCACTCGTGGGCTCGGCTCGTCCTGGTGATGGTGTTTTCCTGGCTGGTATGGGTATTGGCAACGCCGCTCGTGCTGCGCCTGGGGGACAAATTTCCGCCAGTGGGATTCAGGCCAATTTCCAAGTGGCTCATTCATTTCTCCGCTTTCGCCACGATCAGTGTCGTTTCGGCCGCTTGGGAAGCGATGCTTGTAGTGGTGATAAACCCAATGCTCAAGTCCCCACCCCATGCGCCGTTCCGTTCGGTCTGGCGCAGCACACTGTACGACGAGGTCCCGCTCTATTTGTCCCTGTACGCTATTCCTCTGGTGATCACCTATATCCTGGAGTCCAAGGAGCGATTGATTCGCCAGCAAATCGAGACGGCGCGCGTCAACGAACAATTTTCCAAAGCGCAACTGGATGCGCTGAGAAGGCAAATCGAGCCGCATTTTCTTTTTAATGCGCTTCACGCCATCGCAGGGCTGGTGCGTGAAGGAAGAAGCGACGCAGCGGTGACCATGATTGCCAGACTAAGCGAATTTCTGCGCAAGGTCGTCGACACCTCCGACCGGCACGAGGTTCCGCTCGGAGAAGAAGTCCAGTTCCTGCAAAAATATCTGGATATTCAGAAGGTGCGATTCGCCGACCGCTTGCAACTCAGTGTGGACGTTCCCGAAGAACTGCGTGCCGCACAAGTTCCCAGCCTGATTCTGCAGCCGATCGTTGAAAATTCCATCAAGCACGGAATATCCAAAGAAGCCCGGGGAGGATGGATCCGGGTTTCGGCGTTTCGATCCAATGGCCGGCTTACTCTCAGCGTCTATAATGACGGGCCGAGTTTGCCGAAGGATTGTGAGATCAATCCATCCGGCATTGGAATCGCCAACCTGCGCAATCGCCTGCGCGCCATGTTCGGAGATGCCTTCGAGTTCAGCTTACGAAATCACGCTGCCGGCGTCGAAGTGCTTATATCCGTTCCTTTCAGAGAGCACCCAGATTGAACATCCGTCCGAGGGCCGCAAAGATCCGGACGCTCGTCGTGGATGACGAGCCGCTGGCGCGCAGCAACCTTACCGTGCTGCTGCGGCTGGATCCCGAGATCGAACTCGTGGGCGAATGCGGCTCAGGGTCGGAGGCCGTGACCAAAATCCGCGGCAAAAAGCCCGACCTGGTTTTTCTGGACGTGCAGATGCCAGAATACGATGGTTTCGATGTCGTGGAAAAGCTGGGAAAGGATTTGCCGGCCGCCGTTGTTTTTGTAACCGCCTACGATCAATATGCGCTGAAAGCCTTTGAGGCCGGTGCCCTCGACTATTTATTAAAACCGTTCGATAACGCTCGATTTGAGCGAGCCCTGAGCCGGGCCAAGGAACGAATCGCTCAAAACAAGGGCACCCCGCGGAAGATCGATCATTTCGTGATCAAAGGCGCGGGACAAGTTACGTTTGTAAAAATCTCTGAAATTGATTGGATCGAGGCCGCCGATTATTACGCCTGCCTGCACGTGCGAACGAAATCGCATCTCCTGCGGCGCCGCATGTCCGAGCTCGAGCGAGAACTGGATCAGGCCGTGTTCTGCAGAATTCACCGTTCCAGCATCGTCAACCTCAACCGGGTTCGAGGCCTCGAAACGAACGCGGACGGTGAGTACGAAGTTTTGCTCGACACGGGAAGCAAACTACGGTTGAGCCGGCGTTACCGGAAGCAACTGCAGTCGCGGTTGGGAATTCGCAACTCCAACTGATTTGAAGGAGTACGTCAGCTACCCAGGAATCCAGCCCTACCGCGCCCGCGCCGCGTTTTTCTCCTGCTCCAGCAATAATTTTTTTCGTCCTAGCCCCCAACGATATCCGCCGAGCGTTCCATCGGTGCGCACCACTCGGTGGCACGGAACAACGATGGACGTCGGATTCGTCGCGCAGGCGCGGGCGACGGCGCGTATTGCGCTGGGCTGGCCGATGGAGCGCGCGACCTCGGAATACGTCCGCGTCGCGCCCAACGGGATGGATCGCAACGCTTCCCACACGCGCCGCTGAAACGCCGTAGCCATCACGTCCGTCGGCAAATCCAATTGAGGATTCGTCCCGGCCAGGTGTCGCACAATCGCGCGCACCCAGTTCGCGTGCTCGCTCGAACCGCTTCGGATTTCCGCCTGGGGATATTCCTTGCGCAACGCCGCCGCGAGATTGGAGTCGCGATCGCCCAGATATACGGCGGAAATGCCGCGGTCCGTCGCTGCGACGAGTACGCGCCCCAGGGAGCATGGGGCAATCGTGTACGAAATGTTCATCCCGCGTCCCCCTCGGCGATACGTCGCGGGCGTCATCCCCAGATGCGCGTCCGATTTTTCGTAAAGGCGGCTCGTGGAGCCGTAGGAAACTTCATGCAGTGCTGTAGTCACGTCTTTCCCCTTTCGTAATTCGGATTTGAGCCGCGCGACGCGAAGAGCGTCCGCATATTGCCGCGGAGTGATTCCCATCGCCTGGCGGAACGTGCGTTGCAGATGGGCGGCGCTGAGCCCCGTGATTTCCGCCAGCGTCCGAAGAGAAACGGGGCCCTCGGGATGGCCCTCGATTTCGCCGCATACGCGCCGAATGAGTTCCGCTTGCGGACTACGGCGCGCCTGGCGAGGATGACACCTGCGGCAAGCCCGGAATCCTGCTTGCTCGGCCGCTTCCGGCTGAACGAAGAGAAGAATTTGTTTCGTGTCCGGCCGGCGCGATGGGCAAGAAGGCCGGCAATAAATTCCCGTCGAGCGGACCGCATAGACGAACGCGCCATCCATTCGCGAATCATGCAGAGCGACCGCTGCAAGGCATCTCCGGCGCGCGAGCGCTGGAAGCGCGGTAGACAATGGGCTGGAATTCGTCGACACGGGCGGTGCGCTCCTTCCCAAACACAATATCTAAAATCATTCCGCGAGCGCTATCCGAATCTTGCGGTCAAACTAATTTGGCCGGGAAGCCGTCTAACTAGGAGAGAAAAGAGACGGGAATGGTTTCCCCGGGAGTATGCAGTAGGGCAACTACGGCGGGAACCCGAATTGACGCGGTGAGGCGGTGCGGAGGATAGTGTCCGCGAGCGGCGCCAGGCGTACGACACAAAGGGAGACCTATGCGCACAGCTCAAGATCAAAAACTCACGAACCAGTCCAAGTCCCGTCGCGTCGATGCCGCCCTGGAACAATTGTTGCCCCCTTCGGCAACTTTGCTTTCCGATCCGCCGCTGTGGACGACGCGCGCCAAACCGAAAGGCATCGCGCGCGTTCCGACACATGCCGTTCGACCGCCTGAAGAGCGGCGCGCTTACGCGCGAGCCAAACTCAGACTCCCACTGCGCGTGAAGCGCGTTGCCGGGCAGCGGGAACTTTTGGTCGAATCCTTGCAAACTAGCAACATCAGTTCCAGCGGAGTCCTCTTTCTCTGTCCGCAACGGATTGAGCCGGGGACGCCGATCGAGATTGAAGTCCGCCTGGTCGACCGGCCGTCTGGCCGAGGCACGGTAAGAATGAAAACCGAGGCGCAGATTGTGCGCGCGGAAATTTCTTCGCGCCCCGGATGGCATTCTCTCGCGGCTACGTTCGACGACATCACCTTTCAGCGGGAAGAGTCTTTGCCGTCGCGATTCCGGCGGCAATAGTTTCCGAGGTTTGCGTAGCGCCGGCGCTACAAACACCACAACATCCATCCATTGAAATTTTCTTGAAAACAAATCTGCCGCCGGACCTGCTCGCGCTTTGCGGTGGTCGCAAATTCCGTGCTACTTTGCTTCCGCGGGATAAATCGGGAATGGTCTTTCGATTTGTCGACGGCGGCCAATCCCTTGCGATGACCACAAAAAATAAAACCTCGATNNTACATGCATATGTTCGGCGCTCTTGGAATGAGCTGGAGCATCGCGGAATTGAAGCGCTGTTATTCGCCTAACTGGCACCGCGTGTACCGCGCCGCGCGCCTCCCTCGCGTCAAATGGGAAGAGGCTGACCGGCTGTGGATGCAGTTTTATAAAAAGCAGACGCCGAAACTGCAGCCTGGCGCGCGCAACGTGCTGCGAACGCTGGACCGGAGTTTTAAACTTGCGCTGGTATCGAGCGGGAGTCGCGCGCGCGTGCGAAGACAGCTTCGCGAACATAACGTATCGGCGATGTTTCTCTCCAAAATTTGCAGCGAGGACGCTCCGCGAAGAAAACCGCATCCTGCTCCGCTACGCATGGCGCTCGATCAGCTCCACGCTCCGCCGCAATCCTGCGTGTATATCGGCGACGCCCCGGAGGATATCGAAATGGCGCATCGCGCAGGCGTGCGTGCCATCGGAGTGCTCGGCGGCTCCCCGGTACCGGAGCGGCTCCTCACCGCGTCTCCCGACGTCATGATCGAAACGATTCGCGATTTGCCTGCGTTGTTGAAGAAATTCTAAGGCGTGGAATAGCGCTGAACCAGTAGCACAGGCACTCTTGCCTGTGCGGTTTTCGTTAATTTCTGATACGCCTGGCTGATCGACAGTCGCGAAACCCGCACAGGCAAGAGTGCCTGTGCTACCCAGCTACGCCAAATCTTCCGCGCGGATGGGCAATCGCCGGATGCGCTTGCCGGTCGCTGTGAAAATAGCGTTGCAGAGCGCGGGCACGACAGGAGGCACGGCCAGCTCTCCCGCGCCAGTGGGTTTTTCCTCGCTCGGGACGATGTAGGTTTCAATCACCGGCATGGCGTCGATGCGCAGGACCGGATAATTATTGAAATTCGTTTGCTTGACGCGCCCGCCCTCGATGGTGATCTCGCCGTACAGCGCCGACGAAAGTCCATACACGATGGCGCTCTCCGCCTGCATGACGATGTTGGCCGGATTCACTACGCGGCCGACGTCCACCGCGCAGACCACGCGATGCACGTTCACGGATCGCGCCTTGCGGTCCACCGAAATTTCCACCACCTGCGCCGCGAAACTCTGAAACGCTTCGAGCACGGCGATGCCGCGATAACGGCCCGCGGAGAGCGGCTTGTCCCAGCCCGCTTTTTCCGCGACGAGGTCCAGGACGCCCAGTTGACGCTGCGATTTGTTCAGCAGATGGCGGCGGAATTCGTACGGATCTTTCTTGCCGGCGGCCGCCAGCTCGTCCATGAAGCATTCGCTGAAAAAACCGTTCTGCGAAGCTCCCACCGATCGCCAGAAACCAACCGGAATGCCCGGTTCCGTTCGCACGTAATCCACCTGAATATTGGGAATCGCGTACGGCAGATTGGCGACGCCCTCGACGCTCGTCGGATCGAGATTATTTTTTGTGCTGCCCGGAAACCACGCTTCCATGATCGAAGAACACGCGATGCGCGTTGTCCAGGCAACCGGCCAGCCGTCGGGGTCGAGCCCACCCGCCATCTTCGCGTAGGACGCCGGCCGGTAATAATCGTGCTGCGTGTCATCTTCACGCGACCACGTCAGCTTCACCGGCTTGCCAATCGCCTTGGAAATTTCCACCGCCTCGATTATGAAATCGGCGCCCGCTTTCCGGCCGAAACCTCCGCCGAGGTACGTGGTGTGGATGAACGCATTCTCGGGTTTCAATCCACAAATTTTGGCGGCGGTCCCCTGCGCCACGGTTTGAAATTGCGTGGGCGCCCAAACGTCAACGCGATCCGCGCGCACATCGGCGGTGCAGTTGATCGGCTCCATGGTGGCATGCGCCAGATAAGGAGCTTCGTAAACCGCGACGATATTCTGCTTGGCGCCAATCAGGGCGGACGCCGCATCGCCTTCCTTGCGGGCCTCCGCGCCGGGTTTCGACATTTGATCCGCGAAGAGTTGGCTGATGCTCGCGCTGCTCGCGGCGGCGTTCGGCCCTTCGTCCCATTTCACATCGAGCGCGCGCCGCCCCTGCATCGCCGACCAGGTGTTGTTGGCGATCACGGCTACGCCGCGAGAAATTTCCACCACGTTCTTGACGCCGGGAACAGCCTTGGCTTTCGTGGCGTCAAAGCTCGCCACTTTCCCGCCGAATACCGGGCATCGCGCCACCACGGCGTAGACCATTTCCGACCGGCGCACATCGATCCCAAATTCCGCGCGGCCATTCACTTTGTCCGGCGTGTCGAGGCGCTTCGTCGGCTTTCCCACGATGCGGTATTGTTTTGGATCCTTGAGCGGCACGTCCTGCGGCACGGGAAGTTTCGACGCCGCTTCGGCCACGCTGCCGTAGGTAAGTTTGCGTTTCGAGGCGTCATGGTAAATCACGCCGTTTTCCGTCCGGCAGGCGGACTTGTCCACATTCCACTGCGTGGCGGCGGCCTGCAGCAGCATGTCATGCGCCGCCGCCCCGGCCTTGCGCATGGGATCCCACGAGGACCGCACGCTCGAACTTCCTCCCGTGCCCTGCATTCCAAATGCAGGATTAAAATATTCCTTGGCGGCCGGAGCGAATTCCGTGCGGATTTTTTTCCAGTCGCAATCCAGTTCTTCCGCAGCCATCATGCAAAGCGCGGTCAGTATCCCTTGCCCCATTTCCGATTTGTCGATCACGATGGTCACATCGTCGTTGGGCGAAATGAGCATCCAGGCATTTAAGGATGCGGGCGTTGCTGCTGCGGCAGGCTCCGCAGCGAGCGCTTCAAACCGTCCGGGCAAATAGAAACCGATCGCCAGGCCGGCCGCACCGGCCACGCCCGTCTTGAGAAAACTGCGGCGACCGATTCCCGTAATTGTTCCGGCGCTCATGCCGCACCTCCCGCTCGCAGGGCCCGTTCCTCAAGCGCGTCTTCCGTGCCATGGGGCCGGGAAGGTTTCGCTTCCGTCTTATGCAAGTCCGCGGCGCGATGCACCGCCTCGCGAATTCGCTGGTAGGTCCCGCAACGGCAAATATTCCCTTTCATCGCGTCGTCAATTTCCGTATCGCTGGGCTTCGCGTTTTTCGCCAGGAGCGATACGGCGGACATGATCTGTCCGGACTGGCAATAGCCGCATTGCGGCACGTCCACTTCAATCCACGCGCGCTGCACCGGATGGCTGCGGTCAGAAGATAACCCTTCGATGGTCGTGATTTTTTTTCCGGCCACGGACGAGACGGGAGTGATGCAGGAGCGGGTCGCATCTCCGTCGATTTGCACCGTGCAGGCGCCGCAGAGAGCCATGCCGCAGCCGAACTTCGTGCCCGTCATGCCAAGCGTATCCCGCAAGACCCACAACAGCGGCATATTCGGTGGCACATCCACAGATTGCTGTTTGCCGTTAACGATAAATTGAATGGCCATGCGAGTCCTCCGCGGAAGAAATGCTGATTGGGATACCGGTCGCCGCTGAAACCAGGGTTGGAGCGCGGCCGATTCGCCGACATGTGCTCGGGAGTATGGTACTGCAAAATCGCCTCGCAAGCAGTCAGATTATGATGGGCGGCCCTGTTGGCACGAGGCAACGGCCTGGCGCGCGCTATGCATCTCATCCGTGCTGCGGTAAAGTGTCTGAGGATGCTGCGGGTTGACTTGAGCGGCCGCCAGTGGTATCAGAAACGGGCCGGTTTGGTGGGGGTTCTTCCTATTCCAGGGCGCGCGCTCTGCTATTACGCGGGGTGTTTCATCCTTCGGGATGAAAGCGAAGCGT
>PMOP01000338.1:0-881 GCA_003161495.1 Acidobacteriota bacterium
ACGAGCCGCGTGATGATGTTGTCCGCGCCCGCCGACGTCAGCGACACCGTCGCGGGATCGCGATGGAACGTGCCTTTTTTATTGGGCAGACCGACCGGCAGCAAATCGGCGAGGCTCGATGCCGCCCATCCTCCGTCGCCCAGCGACGCGCGGCCACCCAGAAAAAGCAATCCTCCTCCGCGGCGATCCACAAATTGCTGGATCAATTCTTTCTGTGCTGCCGTGAAGTAGTTCGCCTCCACGGAACCGATGATGATCGCCTGATACGGAAACAAATCCTCGGCGCGCGAAGGAAAACCGTCGGCGAGTTCTTTCGGATCCTCGATCCCCTGCCGGTAGATTTTATTTTCGCTAGTCCGCAGCATCGAGACGATCGTCAACAGCCGGTCATCCTGCTCCGCGCGGCGAATAAATTTATATTCCCAGCGCGGCTCGCCCTCCACGTACAACACGCGGCGTTTGGCGGACTCGACATTGACGAGCCGCGAGACGGAATTGTTGTCGCGATTTTCCTCGCCCGGAAGAGGATCGACGGAAAATTGCACGGTTTTCGCGCCGGCGTCGCCTGGATTAAACAGAAGAGTTTCGTTTTGCGTTACGCCGTCCGCGGCAAGAGTGATTTGCCGCCCGGCAAGCACTTTGCCGCCGTCGCGAACCGTCAGCATCGCCTTCTGCCCCGCGTATCCGCGCTGGTGCAGCGTCACTTTGGCCGCGAGCCGCGAATCGGCAAGCGCGCGCGGGGCGACCACGGCGTCGTTGATTTCCACATCGTGCGCCGTTTGCTCCGCGCCGAAGCCGACCGTGTGCACCGGAATCCTCCGGCTGCGAAACGTGGAAATTGTGTCGAGATCGATCCCGCCGGAATTGTCCGCGCCGTCGCT
>PMOP01000338.1:967-3972 GCA_003161495.1 Acidobacteriota bacterium
CACGCGAAATTTGCCGGTCCAGCCGATAGATGCGAATCTGAAATTTCTTTTGTAACTGATCGAGCACGCCGCCTTCGAGCGCTTTGATAGCCTGCGCCTCGCGCGTCACGCCCGCGCCGGCATCCGCGATGGACATGCTCCGCGAATCATCCACCAGCACCGCGATAATATTTTGCTGCGGCCTGAGCTCGGCCACGAGGACCGCCGGCTGCCACAGCAAAAGCAAAACGAGCGCAGCCAGCGCGAATTGCAGCAGCCAGATAATGCCCGCCCTCCAATTTTTAACTTGCGTGGACGCTTCGGGAAGTTTCGAGCGGATCAGCCAGGCGAGGCCGAGGCCCGCCGCCAACACGAAAAGCACAAAGACCCACCACGGCCAGGCGCCCAGCAAAACCAGGCTCCCCTTGGAAAAAACCGCGCGCGGATATTTGAACAGCAGCTCGAACATATCAATTTCTTAGGATGCAATTTCTGAAGGTCGCGAAACCTTTAGGCAATAAGTGGCGCATGCTTCAGCTTGCGGGGTTTCGGTCCTTGCAAGAACTAACCCCGCAAGCTGAAGCCTGCGCCACTCATACCAGCAAAAAAAATTGCGAACCAGATTCGCGGCCCGAAGTTCGCCGTCAGTGCGTCATCCCATACATCACGTAATTGATCCCCAAACGAAACGCCAGCGACGCGAACTTCTCCGGATAGCGAGGATCATCGGCCCATTCCCAGGCATCACCCAAATGCATGTTGTGGCAGATCGCGACCATCACGCGCCCCCGGTCATCCTTGATCGCGCGCCATTCCGGGATGTAGCCGTCCTTCTCGTACGTTCTCCCCGTGCCGACGTATTGCTCCCCCGGCACCTGGAAACGCTCGGTCAAGTCGTAGAGGACATGAAAAATTTCGTCTTTGTCGGTCAGGTCTTCGATGGGCCGGTCCGGGAAAACCATCAGCATCCCGTTCATGAAGTGTTCCCAGTCGGTCGCGCCGTGGAAATCGTCCACCATCAGGAAGCCGCCCTTGAGCAAATATTCGCGCAGCCGCTTGGCCTCCGGCTCGGTGAACGTCCACGTCTGCACCTGCACGGCATACACCCACGGAAAATTTTCGATGCTCTCGGGCCCTTCGCTGTCGAGGTCCACCACCTGCTCGACAGGCCGCGCATTGATGCGCGTGAGCCGCTTCAGCGCGATCAGAAATTGCCGGTCAGCCTTCGGGTAGTCGCGCGACCAGCTGGCCCAGCGCCCGTAGCCGTATCCGCCATTGCCCCCGCCCGCCATCGAATAGCGAAGGCGCGACCACGAATATTCATTTTTCCCATTTTCACTGTCGGAGGAAGAAAACGCTTCTCGAGCGCCGCCATACTCATCCCCGCCATACCCGCCGCGTTGCATGGCCGCGAGGCCCGTGCTCACGCCAGCAAGAAGCAGCAACGCCGAAATCGGTGCGAGGAGCCTCATAAAGGTAGCTCCAAAGTAGACGGCCCGCCAGCCGCCGAAGTTTCACCGGCAGCCGGGGCCGACAGCCTGATTCAGGCATGCTACCGCCAATGGGAGTGACCATGCAAGGCGGTGGGGCCCGAGCAAATCAGTAGAGAGACGCGTGTTGCGTCCGCTGAGGAGCTGGCAGATACTTGCGGTTGTTTTCGGGGGAAGACAAACTCATGGCCATTAGAAAGAAATCTCGAGCTCGAAAATCCACGCCAGCGATTCAAAGCCGATTCGCCAACGTAAACGGCACGCGGCTGCACTATCTCGTCGTGGGCACAGGCGACCCGGTAGTTTTACTGCACGGCTTTGCGGAAACGAGCCACATGTGGCTGCCTCTAATGCCGAAGCTTGCGGCCAGCCACACAGTGATCGCCGTGGACTTGCGCGGCGCCGGCCAATCCGCAACTCCGCAAGATGGCTACACCAAGGCCGCAATGGCGCAGGACATTCATGCGCTCACGCAAAAACTCGGTTACCAGCGCATTCGAATTGTCGGGCACGATATCGGCTTAATGGTTGCGTACGCCTTTGCCGCGCAGTATCCGACCGAAGTGGATCGAATCGCTTTGATGGACGCGTTCTTGCCGGGCGTCGGCAAATGGCGCGAGGTCTGGCTGATGCAGGATTTGTGGCATTTCCATTTCTACGGCAAGACGCCGCTCGCGCTTGTTCACGGCCGCGAACGCATTTATTTCGAACATTTCTGGAACGACTTTGCCGCCAACCCAGCACATTCCATCCCTGAGCGCGAGCGGCGATTTTACGCGAAAGCCTATGCGCGGCCGGGAGGCATGCGCGCCGGCTTCGAATACTTTCGCGCGTTCGAAAAGGACGCCGAGGAATTCGCGCGTCTCGCGCAGAAGCCCTTGCCGATGCCCATGCTGGTTTTGACGGGAGAAAAAGCTTCCGGCGAGTTTCTGATCGAGCAGGGAAGGCTCGTGGCGTCGAACGTCGAAGGCGTTGTCATCCGCGGTTCGGGCCACTGGCTCATGGAAGAAGCGCCCGAACAAGTCATTCCCAAATTGGTGGAATTTTTAAACGGTTAGGCCGCGGTCCCCGGAATTATTTCGATTCCGGCGTGATACGCGTCTCGAGAAGCCGCACAAAATCCGCGAGGTCCTGCGCATTTACGTCCGACACGGCCCAGAACTGGAACCCGCCGCGCGACCACCGCATCATGTTGTAGCCCTGGCGAGGCTCGAGGGTTTGCGTGGTGCTCGATCCTGCGGCGTTAGGCCACACGAACACGTTGATGAAATGTTTTCTGCGCTGATAGACGAGCGCGGCGACTTCGCGACCTTCGAGATAATCGAGGCGTCCGCCNNACCAGGGGAAAACCGTCGCTGGCCAGATCTTCGACGGGCGGCGAGAAATCGAGCTTGCCGTCGAACCACGGTTTTACCGTGTGCTGATCCGTGGAGACAACATCCATCAGGTGATTGCCTTCGAGCGACCGCACGTGGCTCGCGAAAACTTCCGCCGCAAGTTGCTGGTTACCCGCGGGGCCGCGCAGGCCGGGGAGCA
>PMOP01000257.1 GCA_003161495.1 Acidobacteriota bacterium
GCGCCCGCGGTGCGCGCCAGAATTTCGATGGAGATCCCGTTGCTGTTGCGGACTTGCAGCGGTCCAGGGTTGGCGCGAGCGTCCACGACTTCATCGCCGGTGGAAAGAATCGCGAGCCGCGGCGCGGCGAAAACGTCGAGGCGCGTGGCGCCGGCTTGCGCCGCCAGGGCCATTTCCGCGTAGCCCAGCCGAGTCTTTGGCGCTACCAACAACGCTCCCGCACGCGCTTCCGTGCCGCGCGGAACAATGTGATCGCCTGGCTGCGCCGCGCGTTCCAGCGTAATCGACCGGCCGTCGCGTTTGGTGTGCTCGATCATCACAACGGCGTCCGCGCCGCGCGGCACGGCTGCGCCGGTCATGATCTCGACGCATTGCCCGGGCAATACTGTGGCCTCCAAATGCCCGCCGGCGCGAAGCTCACCGATACATTCGAGGCGCGCGCCGGGCGCTTGCGCATCCGCGGCGCGCACCGCAAATCCGTCGCGCGTGGAACGGTCAAAGGGGGGATAGTCGCGGTCAGCGAGAACAGGCTCCGCCAGGATGCGGCCAAACGCGTGCTCGATTTCAATTTGCGCGCGCAGCAATGGCCGCGGGATTTTCCCGGCGACGTCGATTACTTTTTGCCGCGCGTCAGTGTAAGACAACATGGGATTCGCGTATCAGATCCATTTTGCCAGCTGCGTGCCGGCGCAAACGATGGTGGCGTCACGGTCCGGCCCGGTGGAAATCATGCCGATTTCGACGTCCAGAAAATCGGAAATATATTTCAGGTAGTCGAGCGCGGCGCGCGGGAGTTTCTCGGCGCTCTGGACGCCAAAAGTGTCCGACTGCCATCCGGGAAGCGAGCGATACTCCGGCGTGACTTCGGCCAATTCTTCGGCCGACGCAGGCATTCCCTTCACTGGCGAGCCTTTGTAGCGGTAGCCCGTGCACACTTGAATTTCTTTTTGCGTGTCGAAGACGTCGAGCTTGGTCACCACCAGCGACGAGATTCCATTGATGCGCACCGCGTAGCGCAGCACGGCAAGATCCAGCCAGCCGCAGCGCCGCGGGCGCCCGGTTACCGCTCCATATTCCTTGCCGCGGTCGCGCACTTCGGTGGCTTCGAGGTCCGGCATTTCGGTGGGAAAAGGGCCGCTGCCAACGCGCGTTGTGTAGGCTTTAGTAACTCCGGCAACTCCATTGATCCGCGTCGGCCCCACGCCCAAGCCCGTGCAGGCGCCGCCCGAAATCGCGTTCGACGAGGTCACGTACGGATACGTTCCGAAATCGATGTCCAGCATCGTGCCTTGCGCGCCTTCAAATAATACCGAATGTCCGGCGTCGAGAGCGCTGTTGATCAGCTCCGAAGCGTCCGCTACGAGCGGGCGAAGGCGTTCGGCATACGCGAGATATTGGTCCGCGAGTCCCGCGGTATCGAGAGGCACGCCGTAGGTTGCGCGGCACACGGCGTCTTTTTCGGAAATCACGCGGTCGAGTTTCTCGCGAAATCGCGCCGCATCGAAGAGGTCGCCGACGCGAATTCCGTGCCGCGCCATTTTATCCTCGTACGCCGGGCCAATTCCGCGCGACGTCGTGCCGATTTTCCCCGCGCCGCGCGCCGCCTCGGCCGCCTTCTCCATTTGCCGGTGATAAGGGAAGATCAGGTGAGCGCGGGTGGAAAGATGCAAACGCCCGGTGATGTCGATCCCGGCCTTCGCCAGTGTGTCCAGCTCCGCCACGAGGGCCGCCGGGTCCACTACCACTCCGGAGCCAATCACCGCATGCTTTCCGGGACGCAAAATTCCGCAGGGGATCAGTTGCAGGACGAAACGCTTACCATTGAAAATGACGGTGTGGCCCGCGTTGTGGCCTCCCGCGCATCGCGCGATATAATCGAATGACCCGGCAAGGAAGTCAACCACCTTGCCCTTGCCTTCATCTCCCCACTGCGCGCCCACTACCACGATCGACTTCATCGGCAAATCGCTCCCGCTTGAATTCGTATTTCGATCCACGAAATGTAAAAAATAAAAACAAGGCCCGCGACCTGCGCGCCTGGTTCAGCCACACGCCTCCGCGCCACTCCATAACCACGGATTCGTAAGGAGGGATTAAGCTCAAACGCGGACTCACTATGCTACCTGCGGTTCCGGGAGAAGGCAAGACCGGGGGGTAGTGAACGGTGACTGGTGATTGGTGACTGGTGAAAAAAGGGCCTCAACATGAGTTGAAGCGGCACGCATGTTTTGTTTTTCACGAATCACGATTCACGAATTACGAATTACGGGTCACCGGGGAGCGCAATGCGTAGGAACTAAGCACGCGCATGTAATTGGCACGCTCGTACATGGCTGGGTCCGGGACATTTCGCTGGCTCATGCTGCCGCGCATCTGGTCGATGGACTGGTATTCATGTTCTTCCATCCACTGCTGGATGCCGGAAAGCACGGTATCGAGATGCGCGACGCCATTTTGCAGCAGTGCGGAGGTCATCATGGCCACGGACGCTCCGGCCATCACCGACTTCAATACGTCCTCGGCGCGATGCACGCCGCCGGTCACGGCGATGTCCGCGCTGATATGCCCGTACATCACCGCGGTCCAGTGAAGGCGCAACAGCAATTCACTGGGATGGCTGAGCGTGATCGTGGGCACGACCTCCAGCTGATTGATGTCCAGGTCAGGCTGGTAAAACCGGTTGAAGAGTACTATCGCGTTCGCGCCGGAAGTATCGATATGGCTTGCGAAATTGGCGACGGCGCTGAAGAACTGGGAAAGCTTTACGGCGATGGGAATTTTTAAATTTTCGCGCAACTTCCGCACCAGCGCGCAATAATCCTTTTCGACCTCCGCGGCGGTTCGCGACGGGTCGGTCACCAGCGAATAAATATTTAATTCGATGGCATCCGCGCCGGCCTGCTCCATTTCGCGGGCATAGCGCACCCAGCCTCCCGGCGTCACACCGTTCAGGCTGGCGATGATGGGAATGGAAACCTGTCTTTTTGCTTTGCGAATCAGCTCCAGGTAGCCCTCTGGCCCCAGGTTGTAATCGCCGAGTTCCGGAAGGAAGCTGGACGATTCCGCAAAGGCTTCCGCACCGCGCGAAAGGTCCGAGTCCACGGATTCACTGTCGAGTATTAACTGCTCTTCAAACAAGGAAGGCAAAACCACGGCGGCAATGCCGTGGGCTTCGAGGTAGCGAATTTTGTCCACCGAATCGCACAGCGGCGAAGCGGAAGCAACGATCGGATTTTTCAGCGCCAAGCCCCTATAGGTAGTGCTCAGGTCGATCATTCGTCTTCGCCTCCCTTGATCGCTACGGTCGCGGCTCCGACCGGTTCCGGCGGCAACTCAGGCGCGGGCTGTCCTTCGCCGGCCATCGATGCCCTGCTCTCATACACGCGCCACTGCCGCTCGACGTCGTCCTCGGCCATGCGTAAAAGCTCGCGGGCCTCGCTGGGATGGCTGCGGGCCAGCATGGAGTAGCGCGCCTCCTCGTACATGTATTTTTTAAGCGGAATGGTCGGCGCCTTGGAATCGAGCTGGAATGGATTCTTTCCCTGCGCGCGAAGCGCCGGATTGTAGCGCACGAGCGGCCAGTAACCGGAGAGCACGGCGGACTTCTGCTGATTGAGGCCAAAGGCCATGTCGTATCCGTGAGCAATGCAATGGCTGTAGGCAATGATGAGCGAAGGGCCGGGAAACGCCTCGGCTTCCTGGAACGCCTTCACCGTTTGCGTATCGCTGCCGCCCATGGCCACGCGCGCCACGTAAACCGAGCCGTAGCTGATCGCTTCCATGGCCAGATCCTTCTTTCGCGTTTGCTTTCCTCCCGTGGCGTACTTGGCGACCGCGCCGCGCGGCGTGGCCTTGGACATTTGCCCGCCGGTATTCGAATAAACCTCGGTGTCGAGAACCAGGACGTTTACGTTCATGCCCGAGCCCAGGACATGGTCTAGGCCGCCGGCGCCAATGTCGTA
>PMOP01000052.1:0-8132 GCA_003161495.1 Acidobacteriota bacterium
GCCTGTTGGATGTGGAGCGGCTCGCCGGTCTCGTCGAATTTGAGGGTTGACGACTGCAGGTTCATTCCTAGCTTCGCGGCCCATGCCGCTGTCGCATTGGAAGCAGACCCCCACCAAATTCGATCACGCAATGTCGCAGAGCGCGGCTCAAGGCGCAGGAGTCCCGGAGGATTGGGAAACATCGGACGTGGGTTAGGCTGAGCGAAGCCTTTTCCGCGCAGCAACTCAAGAAATTCTTCGGCGTGTCTGCGGCCCATACCTGCATCGTCCTCGCCCTCCATCGGGTGGTAGCCGAAATAGCGCCAACCGTCGATGACTTGCTCGGGGGAACCGCGGCTGATTCCCAGCTGCAGTCGTCCGCCAGAGATTAGGTCCGCAGCCCCAGCGTCCTCCGCCATGTAATGAGGATTCTCATACCTCATATCGATAACCGCGGTGCCAATTTCAATCTTTCGAGTCTTAGCACCCACCGCCGCGAGTAGTGGAAAAGGGGATGCTAGTTGCTGCGCGAAGTGATGAACACGAAAGTAGGCTCCGTCCATTCCCAGGCGCTCGGCCTCCACGGCGAGATCAATGGACTGCAGAAGCGCGTCAGTCCCCGATTGCGTTCGTGACTCCGGTGAAGGTGACCAATGACCGAATGAGAGGAAGCCAATTTTCTTCATGGAATATAAGTTTGCCATATCGTCGATATGGCTGCGCGTCGTTTCTCTGCATCGCGCTCGCCGACCCAACTCCGACAGATCATAGACAATACGAATGGGAATCGTACGGGGGCGCTGGCGGATTTTGCGTTTTTGGAAGTTTCAGCGTGACGTAAAATTAGTAAGGTACGTGCTTTCCATCGTCGCCGGTAACCCAACTCCCCCCACCTCCACCATTTTTGAAAGTTTCGTTTTGCTCTTGCCACGGAAAACCGGAATTTTTTCCCGCGAGACGTGCCGGAAAATTATAATGCGTCAGCGGATTGCATGCCTTTTCGCTTCAGAGGCTTCCATTCGTGATCTCCGCGGATGAAGCGCCAGGTTCCCTGCAGGCGCCAGATCATGTGCATCTGGCGATAGGGGAAATGTTCCACGAAACAATAGGTGACCAGGCGCACCACGTCCTGCCAATCGTTGTAGCGCTTGTAGGTCAACTCCTCCTGCAGAACGGAACCGATGGAGATCATGGTGGCAAAGGCGTAGCCGAAAAGGAGAAATTGCAGAAAAAATTGGCGGCTCAAAATACCGAGAATGGCCGAGGTAAGGATGGTGGCAATGCCGACGATTTCAATTACCGGTGCGAACATCTCGAAGATCCACAAATACGGCAGCGCGAAAAATCCGATTCGGCCGTAACGCGGGCGGAAGAGCATGTCACGCGTGGACCATAAAACGTCCATGAGGCCGGATTGCCAGCGGGCGCGCTGGCGGCCCAGGGATTTCAAGTCCGAAGGAGCTTCCGTCCAACACATCGGATCGGGGACGAACTTGATTTCATACTTGGCGCCTTGATTCAGCATCAACCGGTGCAGGCGGGCGACCAGATCGAAATCCTCGCCAATGGCATGGCAGCGGTAGCCTCCCACGGCGCGCACAAGATCGGTGCGAAACAATCCGAAGGCGCCAGAGATGACGGTCAGCATATTTCCCTGCGCCCAGGCTTCGCGGCCAATCAAAAATGCGCGAAGATATTCGATCACCTGGATGACTTCGATGCTCTTGCGGGGTAGGCGAACGCGGCGGATTTGGCCGCCGGAAATTTCCGATCCATTTAACACGCGAATGATACCGCCAACGGCGATGACGCGTTCGGGATCGGCCAGAATTGGCACCATGATGCGCAGCAGCGCGTCGCGCTCCAGCACCGAGTCGGCATCCACGATGCAGACGTAGGTGGATGTTGCGACATTTAAGCCGGCGTTTACAGCGTCGGCTTTATTTCCGCCGTTTCTCTTGTCCACCACCAAAAGCCGGGAATCCAAGGTGCTCCGATACAATCCGCGGACCTTCGCGCTGGGCGCTACCGGAACGTAGACGCCGCGGACCGGACGCAAATGAAACTCTTCGCGCATTTCCTCGAGTGTGCGGTCGTCCGAACCGTCGTTGACGATCACCACTTCGAGTTCGGGATAATCCAATTCCAGAAGATTGTGAACCGCGACGCGAATGGAAGCTTCCTCATTGTGCGCGGGGGCAATGATGGTGACGGACGGGACCATGGGGCTTTCCTTGATCCAGGACAAGTTGTGGCTGGTCAGGCGGCGCTGGTGAGCCGCGCTGGTCTTCAGAGCGACGATCAACATCACGAGATAGGAAATATTGCTGCACACGTAGTACCAAAAAATCACATGGTTGGAAACGTTGAAAAAAACATTCATCGCGACTGCGCCGTTGCCGGACGCGTGGGAAGCGCGGCGGATTTCAGGGGAGCGAGGGCTCCGCCGTGGAGAACGTCAAGAAGCTGGATTCGCTGCTCGTTGTCCAGGGCCGTATTGGTGGTAATTTCCAGTTCGAGGTCGGCGCACAGATCCGCGTTTTCGAGGGCCGTCAGATATGCGTGCACGGCGTACCGGTCGCCCGAGGCGGCCACTTTTTCAAAGATGTTCCCCATTTTCTCTTTAAATTCGACGAGTCCTTCGGCAGCGCGCAGGCGCACCAGCCGGTTGGAATCCGTAAGACCTTCCAGCAAGGTGGGAATGACTCTGGGGTCGGAAATTTCTCTGAGGCTCACGATGGCCCGCAGGCGCACAAACCACACGGAATCGTGAACCAATTCCTTCAGGACATCCATGCCGAGGCCCGGCGCGGCGTGAGACATGGCGCGAGCGACGGCTCCGCGAAGTTCGTCGATATCGTCGTCGACGAACTGCAAGAGTTCCATGCCCAGCGAAGGCGTGGCAATTTCGCCGAGCACGCGCCCGAGCACCTCGCGCATCGGCCCCTCGGCGTGTTGAAGGTAAGGGAGCAGCATCTGGGGACGCTCGACGCAACATTGGATGAGGGCGCTTTGCAGCGGGAGAGCAGGCACAGTCAGGCCAACTTCGGAAGCCCAGGCGAGGATTTCTTTTCCCGCTTCAGGAGCAGCGGTGCGGCTGAGGCCGCGCAGAGCGGCGAGGCGCGTTTCCATGTCACGGTCGCGCAATCCTTCGGCGAGCGCGGGAATGCCTTCGGGGGCGCGCGTGCGACCCAGGGCCACGAGCGCGCGCATGCGGCGCCAGCCCGTGTGCTTGCGCGCCTCGAAAATTCTTTTTTCGATAAGGCCGCTGGCGCGCAAAAACTTCAGCAGGCGCGCGCCTTCCAGCGGGCTGGCCCCTTCGAGCGCATCGAGCGCGATCGTTTCGACGATTCGGCGGTCGAACGATTTATTGCGCCAGGTTTCAAACGGAAGCTCTCCGGAAATCAGGGCGTCCCATTTTTGGCGAAATTCAAAAACGCGGGCGTCGCGTTTGGCAAAGTACTGTTTGCGGTAGGCACGGCGAATCAGAATGAAGGCGAGCAACAAGGCGTCGCCCGCGATGGCGACGATGATGGCCCGGAGCAGGAATTCGGCCGGGCCAAGTTTCCAGAGTTGGTCAAAAATGGATGCCATAGCTCATGCCGAAGGTCGTGTCGGTCCTGTCTTGCGTGCGCTTTTGATAGGCTGCGTAAGCGGACACATCCTGATATCTGGCAAATTGGAAACGCAACCCGCCGCCGTAGGTGTGCGAAGAAAAACTTCCGATTTGATCCACCTGCGCGAAATCTTCCGTGCCCGTCGCGAATAAAATATTTCCCGACAGTGCGCGCTCGTGCCAACGCGCCAGCGGAAATCCGAGTCGGCTGATCCCCGATGGCTGCCACTGCACGCCGGTTCCGGGAAATGCGCTTCTCGCTCCGGTAATTCCGAGAGACCAGGTAAAGTCCTTCGGCAAATACAAAATGCCGGAGCCGTTCACCGTTAAAATTCTTGCTGTCGCATACCAATACCAGTGCTGCCCGTAGACAAATTCAAAACCTTTTATGGGCCCTGTTTCCCCGATCTTCCATCCATGATCGAGGTCGAAAAAGGCTTCGGTCCTGGGAATGACACCGTTGTCATGAGCCGTCGCGCCGCCTATGGTCAGCGCTCCCCAGCCGCGCGAACGGCCGGTTACGCTGCCGACAAACTTTCCGGCGCTCGCGCCGAAAATCTCAAAGAAATTTCCCGCCACGCTGGTGGTCCAGTGCGGAGTCCAATTCGAGACCAGGCTGACCCATCCGGCGTGATTGTCGCCGGCGAAATTGTACGTGTCGTTATCCTCGCCAAGCCGCAATTCCTGTTTTGGCTCGCCGCGCACGGAGGCGAGGCCAACGGTTGCATCCTGGCTGGATGGATCCAGATTCAGGGCGCGCTGAAACTCGAAGCGGGCTTGTTGGAGATCTCCTGCGGCACGCAGCGCGCGAGCATGAGCCTCGCTGAGGTCGGCCCGCTTGGGATCAAGCTCGACGGCGCGATCCAGCGCACGAAGCGCCTCGTCGGTTCTGCCCTGCCGCAGATAGATGTTGCCCAAACCCATCCAGTTATCGGGGTCATTGGGGACCGTGTTGACGATCGTGAGGTATGTCTTTTCAGCGCCGCTGAGATCTCCGGACCATGCCAGAACTCGCGCGCGCCAAGCCAGAATGTCCATATCCTGGGGATAAAGTTTGACCTGGGAATCCACTACGTTCAGGGCGGCAGTCCAATCGTGGGCCTCCGCATACTTCCTGACCTGGGCCTGCCAATCCGGAGACTGTTGCTGAGCAGAGGCCGCCGAGGACAGGAGGAGGATTGCCAGGAGCAATCCGAGAGGCAGAACTCCCCGAAAGAGTGGAAACACTTGCCGCCACGGCGTTTCAGGGGTTGCTTTTGGGTCTAATGACCCTATGTCAATGTGCGCCATGGTAAGGACCAGGAAGAGCGCCAACCTTGCGGATTCCGGTGCGGCCAAAAGGGTTGCGCAGTGTCCTGGAACCGTCCGATCGTTCGCTTCTTACTCCGGCATGAGAGCTTCGTTCGCTGCGTTCGAATGAGCCCGGTAACAACTAGGTTAGCACGCGAAGGGGAAGGAGCCATGGATTGCAGATCGGATGAGTACCTAATCGGTTACTAACTCGGTACTGCCGATTGTTGAAAGGAATCGCAGTGCGAAAGATTTTGAACGGGCGGATTTTATTGTTACCGCTCGGCTCGCGCGGGCTTGGTGCCTAAGACGGTAAACAAACAAGAGTAGGTCAATGTGTCCGGCCTTCGCAGGTACGCGAGAAAGCGGTCCATGTATTTAACGGCGGCTTCATCGCTTCCCAGGACTTTTTTGAGTTGCGGCTTGGCAATTTCCAGCTTTGTCCGCCACAGCTCCAGTTGCTCGTCGACGATGGTGCCCGCATAGAGATGATACGGGTCAATTTGAACCTTGATCTCGCCGAGGCCCGCTTGAAAGCAAAGATGAAATAACTTTCGCCCCACGTAGGGATCAAAACCGGTGGTAGCCAAGCGACTGACAACTTTTTCGATGGTTTGCTGTAACTCCGGATCTTCCGGAGAGTGCCATAGCAGTTGCCCGTCCAGGTCCTGGAGCAGGATTTTTCCGCCGCCGCGGCACACTCGAACCATTTCCTGCACGGCGCGCTGTTTGTCCGGCAAATACTCCATTAAAAATCGGCAAAAGATAAAGTCGAAGCTGCCGGACTCAAACGGTAAAGCCTGGGCGTCTCCTGCCTGAACGCGAGCATTGGGGACCCCGCGAAGCCGAGCCTCGGCGTCGTGAATTCGCTCCGCGCTGAGATCCACTCCCACAAATTCCGCGCCAGGGCGAAGCGCAGCCAATTCCTTTAGAAAAACACCGGGGCCGCACCCTACCGACAAAACCGTTCCGGCATTTTGCAAATGGGGTTCGAGGTATTTCGAGATCCAGGAAGGAGCGTCCACCTTGTCCAGGAGTCGCTGCGCTTCCCGTGGATCGTCCATGATGTAGTTCAGCGGTTGAGTCATATCGGCTCGAATAAAAGTCAAATGGTAAAAGTCAGCGGCCGCAACCTTGCGAGTGGCTTAGCCGTGTTTCATCCTGCCTCAAAAGCGTACCAGCAATTGGGCGCATTGAAACGGACTTCACGAGAAGGATTAGTCAAAAAGTGAACAGTCAGAAGATAAATCCAGACCGCTCAGCGCGTTACCAGAGCCCGCTCTTACGCGATGCCGGGCACAAGGAATGCTGTTCCTGGTTCCCTTTCGTCAATGCGCACTGAAATCATGCCTGTAAGTTGTTCCCAAGAAGTTAATACACGTTGCTCACATCCGGTGCAAAACAGTACTGATGGCCCATTCTGGGGCACCGGGGGTCTCCCTATAACTAGCCTAGGCGGCGTACCGCCCATTCCTGGGATGGTGTTTGCTGTGGCGATGAAAGTCGCGGAGGCAAAATGATCTTAGAGACCATAGATCAAGAGATAGTGGACAAGCTTCCGCCCTTGTCGGAATTGCACTCAACATATGGCGTGCAGGTCAACACGATCCCCGTTGGAGAACTGTTTGCGTTGTACGAACGCACCGGCTTTCTTTATCCAGACAAGGCTGCACGCCTCACCCCCCATATCGAACAGGTCCGAGAGAACTGGCGGCGAATGTTGCGCGGCGGCGATTCCCTTTTGTATGTCTTGACCGCGGGAGACGAAGAACGAGGACGCGCATCGCTGGCGGTCTGGCGGACGACGCACCAGGGGTGGATGTCGCAGCACCTGGTTTCAGAAAGCAATCCATATGCATCGCGCGCCGTGATGCTTGCCGGATCGGCAGCCAGCATTTTGAAGGGCGTGGATGAATCGCACCAGAATTGGTTCCGGCCGGAGAATCGATTTCCGACGCGAGTGTTCGGTTCCATGGTACAGACCATCGGAGATTCCTATTCCTCCGTGCAGCGACACGCCTATTTCTCGCTTCCGAGGAGAATGTCTTTGCCGTCCGCAGGCGGGGTTCGCGCCGTGCCCTACAATTTCTCGCACCGGCAAGCGCTTTCCGCGATTGCGACCGCAGCGCGCGGAAGTATTTACGTCGCCGCGGAGGAGTTGGTGGGAGACGTTGAATTTAAAGCGGTCGATGAACTGTATCGCCGCGTAGGACTTCGCCGCACTCGACATATATGGCTGGCCTATCGGGGAAACAGAGAGGAACCGGTCGGAGCGGCCATCGTATATCGCGGTCCTCTGGGCTTGAATTTCAGCTATCTCGAAAGTCGCTGCGATTTGCTTCTTCATCCGAATCTTCCCGAATCGGAGGCCCTGGGTGTTGTGGCTTGTCTTTTGAAAGCATCGTCGGTGGCGTATCGCGACTTTGAGTTGGATGAGATTCCGGTCATTGCGGATCAAATCGCCGTGCCTGCCCTGCTCAAGCTTGGGGTTGAATTCGTTCGTCACTATTGCCAGGGCATCTGGCTTAAAGAAGGCAATCCGGGATTCTACCGGCACGTGGACCGCTTTTATTCAAAACTTTTGGTCCGAGCGGAAAAGCACGGATGGCAGCCGTCTCTCACTGTCCAAGAATAATATGAACAACAATTCTTCCATACGCTGCACAACGGAAAATATTCGACGGTCGATGCGACCGGGAATATTGGAAAACTTTCCCTGTGTTCACGCAAATCGGAGTGCAGCGGTTCGGACCCACTCATATTTTTCGGTGCCCCCTGTCATTGCACTTGTCCGCCCCGCGAGCCCGGGAAGCTCGGCTTCGATGATTTCGAGATCGAGGAGCGGAATAGGAAACGGGCCATTCCATCGTGTATCGCCCAAAAGTTTTTGGAGGGGATTTTTTTATGAAGCTTAAGATTGGACGAAACCAGCAGAAACATGCGGGAGGCCGGTACGGGCTGCTCGGCAAGGCCGGGCCTGGAGGGTCTGGCGCTAGACAGACCTCATTTTCGCCGGAAGGCGAAGTGTGTCCGCAGCCGGTCCGCCACCATGGCTCCGTCACGATGACGCCTGTGCGCCGTCTAATCGCGCTGGGCTTGCTGGGTACATTCCTGGCGGTTACGGTGTCGGCCCAGTCTCAGAACATCCCTGATGTTACTGCCATTTCACTTGAAGATTTGATGAACATGCAGGTCACGTCGGTTTCCAAGAGAGCGCAGAAGGTGGCCGACGCCGCCGCGGCGATCT
>PMOP01000052.1:8149-11418 GCA_003161495.1 Acidobacteriota bacterium
TCGCGAGGATTCAACGGACGTTTTGACAACAAACTGCTGGTTCTCATCGACGGACGCAGCGTCTACACCCCGTTGTTTTCCGGCGTGTATTGGAACGTGCAGGATGTGCTGCTCGAAGATGTGGATCGCATTGAAGTGATTCGCGGCCCCGGAGCGACCTTGTGGGGCGCCAACGCGGTGGATGGCGTGATTAACATCATCACCAAGCCGTCTCAACTCACACAGGGCGGAATGGTATCGGCGGAAGTTGGCACGGAAGAAAGAACGACGGAAAGCGCGCAGTACGGAGGCAAAGTCGGCGACAGTACTTACTATAGGGCGTATACAAAATATTCCGACTGGGTGCCCTCGAAAGACGCGGCGGGACAGTCGACTTTCGACGGATGGCACACCATGCGCGGCGGATTCCGAATGGATACCGCGCCAACACGAGTGGATTCGCTGACCATACAGGGAGATCTCTATCACACCGATTATGGCGAGACTCTGACCGTTCCAACCCTGATGTCTCCTTATTCCAGCACATTTCCAAATACGGGCGACTATAGTGGCGGCGATATCCTGGGCCACTGGAGCCACGCCTTTGCCCGGTCTTCCACTTCGTTGCAAATGTATTACGACAATACCAACACCACGGATAATTCCGTTTTCACGGATCACGAATCCGTTTACGACATCGATTTCCAGCACGATCTGCACATCGGGGAATCGCAGGAATTGATCTGGGGCCTGGGATATCGCTCGATTGAGGATAGCAACGGTTCCAGCCCCACTGTTTCCCTGCTTCCGAGCCACAGCAACCTGAACGAGTTCAGTTCATTTGTGCAGGATGAGGTGAGCCTGCTCGACAGCCGGTTGCGTGTGACGATCGGATCCAAATTCGAGCACAACGATTTCACCGGGTTCGAAGTGCAACCCAACATCCGGTTCGTAGGAGTGGTCAGCAAGAACCAGTCGTTGTGGGCCGCAATTTCGCGCGCCGTCAGGACGCCTGCGCTGACCGAAGAGGGTCTGCGGTTGAACGAACAGGCGGTTCCTCCAGGAACTCCTCCATTCAACAGCCCTCTGCCGGTGATGGAAGCGATTTTCGGGAGTAATCAGTTTCAGTCCGAGGATCTTCTGGCGTATGAAGTGGGTTACCGCGTTCAAGCCACCAATACGTTCTCCGCGGATATCGCCACTTTTTATAACAGCTACACGAATCTGCGATCGGCCGAACCGGGCACACCGTTTGTGGAAGGAAGCCCGAATCCCACGGATGTGGTCGTTCCCTTTACCGCCAGCAACAAAATGGGGGGCGGAACGTACGGCGCGGAATTGTTCGCCGATTGGAAAGTTCTTCCCAAGTGGCGGATGACGGGTTCTTACAGCTATCTGCAAATGGATATTAATAAAAATGCAAATAGCCTGGATCCGACTCCCGATAATCCGGACGGGGAGAGCCCGAAGCACCAATGGTATTTGCGGTCCTCGCTGGATCTGCCCAAGCATTTGGAACAGGACTTGACGCTGCGATACGTGGATCGGCTGCCGAGCCTCAACATACCGAGCTACTACTCCCTGGATGCCAACCTCGGTTGGAGGCCGGTGCCAAAACTGGAACTCTCCGTGAGCGCGGAAAACCTGCTGAATGACAAACACGTGGAGTTCATCCCGGAATTTATCAATACCCTGCCCATGATGGTGGTGCGCACGGTACGGGGAAGCATTACCTGGAGATTCAGATAGTCGTGCAAGCGGGTTCTGAGCAGCGGGATTCCATAAGCAGGCAGGCAAAGGTTTCATGAAAAAAGTCGGGACACTGATCGTCATCATAAGTCTGCTCTTCGCCACGGCTCTAAGGAGCCATGCTGAAGGACTGGAGAATTCCGACTCCTCCGAGTATTTGATCAAGGCCGGATTTATTTATAATTTCGCGAAACTGGTGGAATGGCCGTCGACGGCTTTCGCCCAGGCGGATTCCCCGATCGTGATCGGCATACTGGGAGACGATCCGTTTGGGGCAACCCTGGACAGGATCGTCGCCGACAAGAAAATTAATGGCCGTGGGTTTGTCGTAAAGCGGCTGAAATGGGCCAGTGGCCTCAAGGATCTCAAGGACTGCAACATCCTGTTTATAAGTTCCTCTGAAAAAGAACACATGGATAGCGTTGTGGACGCGATGAAATGGCTGCCCGTCCTGACCATCGGAGATGGGCCGGGTTTCGCCAGGCGCGGCGGAATCATGAATTTCACGCTGGAAGACAACAAAATTCGATTTGAAGTGAACGTCGAAGCGGCAAAGCACGCGGACCTAACCATCAGTTCCAGGCTGCTCACGCTGGCCAGGATCGTGCAACAAGTGTCGGCTGATGGAAGGAAACCGGAATGAACCTCAAGAATTTATCCATCAAGCGCAAGCTGATGCTGATCACGATGTTGACCAGCGGCGTCGCCGTCGTCCTTTCTTCCGCGGGCTTTCTTGTTTACGACCTTATTTCCTTTCGCCATTCCTTGAGCCAGGACCTGGTAACGCAGGCCGACATCATCGGGTACAACAGCGCGGCGGCCATGGCTTTCAAGGACGAATCCGCGGCGACCGTAACCTTGTCAGCGCTGCAGGCCAAGGAAGACATCGTGCTCGCGGTGCTGTATACACGCGATGGAAAAATCTTCGCTCAATATTCTCACCCGACCTCTCCGCGGCCAAGTCTTACGCTTCCTCCACAGGCCAGAGGCTACCGTTTTGAAGGAAGCTATCTGGAAGTTTTCCGGGACGTCACGCTGAACGGGGAGCCGGTCGGAACATTGTTTCTGCAGTCGGACATGCGGCAATGGAATTCGCGCGCCAAACGATACGCGACGATTTTCCTGAGTTTCGTTTTGATCTCGGGATTCTTTGCGCTGCTGGTGTCCTCAAAGTTGCAGAAACTGATTTCCGGGCCGATTTTGCATCTGGAAGACACGATGAGAATGGTTTCCGCGACGAAAAGCTACGAAGTTCGCGCCACCAAATTTTACGGCGACGAAATCGGAAGGCTGATCGACGGATTCAATACCATGCTGGCCGAAATTCAGCACCGGGATACGGCGTTGCATCATGCCAACGATGAGCTCAAGACCAGAACGCTGGAACTGGAAGGCGAAATCGTCCGCCGCAAGGAAATGCAGAAGGAATTGCTCAACGCCAAGCATGCCGCCGAGGATGCCAACCGCGCCAAGAGCGCGTTTCTCGCGAACATGAGCCACGAATTGCGCACGCCGCTTAACGCCATCATCGGCTACAGCGA
>PMOP01000192.1 GCA_003161495.1 Acidobacteriota bacterium
GAATTTTTTCCTGTCGAGGAATTGCGAAAGTGCTCGAACGCCGTCTGGCGGCGCGAAGGAACTGAAATTCTTCAATTCGGCGCGTCCGATGGATATCCGCCGCTGAAGCAGGCGCTCATTGCCATGCTGCGCTCGGAAGGGTATGAAGCGGGCGATGAAAATTTATTGATCACCGATGGCTGCCAGCAGGCGCTGGACCTGCTGTGCAAAGCGTTCCTGCGGCCGGGCGACACGGTGCTGCTTGAGAATCCGGCGTATCCCGGGGCTATGGCCGTATTTACCGGCGCGCGCGCGCGAATTCTGGGAGTTCCGGTGAACACGGAATCCGGCCCCGGCACGACTCCCGGCGTGGACGTTTCCGCGATCGAAGCGGTGCTGATGCAGAATCGCGTGAAGATGATGGTGCTCACGCCGGACTTTCACAATCCGACTGGGACGACGCTACCCGTTGCCGAACGCCGCCGGTTGCTCGAAATTGCCGAGCGGTTTCAAGTGCCGGTCATCGAAGATCACATTTATGCGCGCCTGCGAGCCCGCGGCGAGCGCGTTCCGTCGCTGAAACAGCTGGATCGTTCGAATGTCGTCATCCAGATCGACAGTTTTTCGAAAATGGCGTTTCCCGGAATGCGCGTCGGCTGGATCGTCGCTCCTTCGAACGTAATCGAGCGTTTGCGGCTGGTGAAGCAGACCACCAACTTGCACACTGGCCACCTGGCGCAGGCCATTCTTGCCGAATATTTGCATCGCGGACTTCTCAGCCGTCACTTGGAACGTACGCGCAAAGCCTATAGCGGGCGTCTGGCTGCGCTGGAACATGCGCTAAGCCACCACATGCCTTCCGGGACAAAATGGACGCGTCCTGAGGGCGGCATGTGCGTTTGGGTGGAGCTGCCTCCGGGATTCGATTCGAACGAATTATCGATTCACACGCGCGAACGCGGCGTCGTTTTTTCGCCAGGCCGTTATTTTTATTTTCAGAATCCGCAGCCGAACACGCTGCGCCTCGGATTTACGGGCGTTGCCGAGCGCGACATCGCGCGGGGAATCGCGACGCTCGCCGATGTGTTGCGCATCGAAATGCGCAAGCGCCAACGCGGAGCTCGCCGCGCCGAAGTCCCCCGCGTAGCATTGGTGTGAAGGGTTTCAGTGGCGCATGCTTTAGCTTGCGGGTTTTGGTTTGAGCAAGCTCGATCGAGCTGCAACCAAAACCCGCAAGCTAAAGCATGCGCCACCTGACCCAGGAATCTTAAAGTGCGTGGAGCAAGATGAGACTCGAACCAAAACCCGACAACCCGTGCTTCGGCTGCGGCGGCGCGAACCCGCGCGGGATGCGGCTTGTCTTCGAGCGGGACGACGCGCGGCAGCGCATTGTCGGGCGCTTCCGTCTCGGCGAAGAATATCAGGGCGGCTCGGGCTATCTTCATGGCGGGATCATTGCATTGCTTTTGGATGAAGCGATGGGCAAAGCGGCCAGGTTTCACGCCGAACACGCCGTCACGGCGGAATTGCGCGTGGAGTACAAGAAGCCGATTCCCGCGAACATGGAAATTGTCGTGGAAGGATTTGTGACGCGCCGCGATGGCCGACAGTTGTATCATGAAGGGGAGATTCGGAACGAGGCGGGAGATTTGCTGGCGCGGGGCGAAGGGCGTTTTGTGATTATCGACCGGACGAAATATAAAGGGCAGTGACTGGTGACTGGTGATGACGCAAAATCAGCGCCAGGTCGCAAATTTAGTTCAGAGTTTTGGCCGGAATCGTTGGCCGTGGAAAATTGAGCGAGGAGAAAAAGAATGACTGCGACGATGGGAAGCAACGGAAATTATGGAACCGATCAGTGGCGCGTGAAGGTGGGCCTTGCTGAAATGCTGAAGGGCGGAGTGATTATGGACGTCACGAACGCCGAGCAGGCGCGCATAGCCGAGGACGCCGGAGCTTGCGCGGTGATGGCGCTGGAGCGCGTGCCGTCCGATATCCGCAAGGAAGGCGGCGTGGCGCGCATGGCCTCGCCAAAAATTATCCGCGAGATCATGAATACGGTCAGCATTCCCGTGATGGCCAAATGCCGCATTGGGCATTTTGCCGAGGCCCTGGTGCTCGAAGCGCTGGAGGTCGACTTCATCGACGAGAGCGAAGTCCTGACTCCCGCGGACGAGGAAAATCATGTCTGGAAACAGGATTTCAAAGTGCCGTTCGTTTGTGGCGCGCGCAACCTGGGCGAAGCATTGCGGCGAATCGCGGAAGGCGCGGCCATGATTCGCACCAAGGGCGAAGCCGGCTCGGGCAACATCGTCGAAGCCGTGCGCCACATGCGCACGATCACCTCCGAGATGCGGCGCCTCACGACGCTGCGCGGGGACGAATTCATGCGCGTCGCAAAAGAACTGGGCACGCCGCTGGACCTCGTGCGGGAAGTCGCCAACACCGGAAAATTGCCGGTGCCGAATTTTTCCGCGGGCGGCATTGCCACTCCCGCCGATGCCGCGCTCGTTCGACACTTGGGCGCCGAAGCGGTTTTCGTCGGATCGGGAATTTTCAAATCCAGCGATCCGGAAAAGCGCGCCAAGGCCATCGTGAAAGCCACCACGCATTTCCAGGATGCCAAAGCTGTCCTCGAAGCCTCCGAAGAATTGGGAGAGGCGATGCGCGGTCTGGATATCCGCCAAATCGACGAAAAGGATTTGCTGCAAACGCGCGGTTGGTAGGCCGAGCTGTGACCGATCTTCGTAGCGCCGGCATCTTGCCGGCAGGGTTCGGATTTGCGAGAGGGCAGAGAGCCGGCGAGACGCCGGCGCTACAAGGGCTGTCCTGAGATTGAATCCCAACTTTCCACTCTTATGGAAAAAGCAATAAAAGTAGGAATACTCGCCGTGCAAGGTGACTATGAAGCGCACGCGTCGACGCTCGCGCGCATGTGCGTCGATTACGTATTTGTGCGCACGCCGCGCGATATGGAGGGCGTCGACGCGGTCATCCTGCCGGGCGGAGAGAGCACGACGCAGTGGAAATTCCTTGTCGAAGAAGGGCTCGACAAGAGTCTCGTGGAGCACGCCGCGAAAGGAGGCGCCATCTTTGGCACTTGCGCCGGAGCCATTCTAATGGCGAAGGAAGTTCACAACCCCGCACAGCAATCGCTGGGTCTCGCCGATATTTCAGTCATGCGAAACGCCTATGGACGTCAACTCGCAAGCGCAGTAAGGCACGGAGCCACGGACATTTCTTCCGAGCCTATCGAAATGGTTTTCATTCGCGCTCCGATCATCGAACGCGT
>PMOP01000343.1 GCA_003161495.1 Acidobacteriota bacterium
GACACCGACGCGCTGACCTGCGGAAAGAAATGATGCTCGAGCCCGCCGATCGCTCCGCCGATCATCGCGCCGATAAATAATACCGGCGCGAACATTCCCCCCGGCGTGCCGCTGACAAACGACAAACTTGTCGTCAATATTTTCGCGAATCCGAGAATCGCCAGCATTTCCCAGGTGTACTGGCTGTGCAATGCCTGATCGATATAGGGATATCCCGTCCCCATGGATTGCGGAATTCGCAGGCCAATGAAACCGATCAGAAGTCCGGCGGCCGCCGGTTGAAAGTACTTCGTCCATTCGGGCAACGCGCGGAGCCTCGGCCGGAAATACGCAATAATTTTCGTGAATGCCAGGGACAAAACTCCGCTGACAACTCCGAGCACGGCGTAGGCAATGAGTTCCGCGGGATGGGCGAGCGTGTAGGGAGGGACGCGGAACATCGGTTCGCCTCCGAGGAAGGATCGCATGACCACGGCGCTCGAAACCGCGGCAAGCACGATCGCTCCCAGGGCGCTCGCGCTCCACGTGCCGATCACTTCCTCGATCACGAACAACACCGCGGAAATGGGCGCATTGAACGCAGCGGCCAGGCCCGCGGCCGCGCCCACGGGAGCCAGTAGCCTCAGCTTGTCGCGGGAAAGTCTTAACCTTCTGCCGAGCGCGGAAGCGATCCCCGCTCCCATTTGTAAGGATGGATCTTCAGGACCGAGCGATTGGCCGCTGCCGATCGCGAGCGAACAGGTCAGAAATTTTCCGATGACGGCGCGAAAGGGCACGTATCCGTCGAATACGTAGACGGCCGCTTTCGTTTGGTTCACGCCGCTTCCGCGAGCGCCGGGAAAAAATTGTTGAACTAAAAAAGCGACGAGCAGCCCGGCGCCCGCCGGCACGAGTAAAACCCGCAGGGGTGGCGGCGCAAGCGCGGAACCGAGCAGCCCGAGGCGAACCCATTCGATCGTGATGCGGAAACAAACCACGGCCATTCCGGAAAATATTCCAATGATAATCGCCAGCAGCAGGAATAAATTGCCCTCGGAAAGCGTGAATAGACGCGCCCGGGAACTTAGCCAGTTCAGGCCAGAATCGTTCGGAATCGCGGCAGAGGATTCTCCTGCCGGGGCGGCCGCTTGCGCTTCTTCGACCGGAATCTTGGGATCGTTCACAGATTGTTTCCCTCGTGCCGTTTTTCAATCAGCGTCAAGGCCTGATCCAAACCCGTCGCCGGTCCGCAGATCCGTGAAGCGGTGTCCTCGATCCGGTACACGAATTGCATAGCTACGTTTCGCAATTCGGGATTTCCGCCGAGCGATGGGAGTTTGATTCGTTTTTGCAAGTCTTGTGCATCCTTATTGAGGGGTTGCAATTCCGATGGCGACAGTACGGAAGACAGGCCGCCGGAGCCGCTTCCGCTGTTGCCGCTGCAATTGCGAAGGCGTTCCAATCCCAAATCAAAATCGCGCAACGTGCGCCGCGCCTGTTCCTCATCGCTTAGTCCAGCCAAATAAGGGTCATTGCCCAGGACGTCACGAACGAGTACAAGCGAAGCGTGAATTTCAGGAGAGGGATTTTCGCGATCCGATTTGGAAAAATAGGTTTCCGCTTTCAAATAATCGCCGTCCTCGAACGCCACGTGTCCCGCGTCAGCCAACCACTGGCTTTGCCGGGGATCGATCCGTAACGCGGCTTCAAATTCCGCCAGGGCCTTGCCGGATTCTCCCGCCCTCAAAAACAGGAGGCCGTTCTCCACAAGCAAAATGCCGTCTCCCGCGGGAGTTTCGGCGGCGAGGCCCGCGATTTCCGCCTGCGCATCTTCGGTCATCCGATGAGCCAGTAGAAACTCGCATAATTCGAGCCGAACTGTTCGTCTCTGGAGCGCAGGTTCTTTTTCCCAACTGCCTAAAATCGCGCCGCGAAAATAGTGAATCGTCTGAGCCACGTCCCCTGTTTGCAAAGACACGCGAGCCAGGTCAAGATTTACTTCCCCGGAGCCCGGGGTCCGATCCCAAAGGTTTGTCAGATACGACCGCGCTTCGGTGAACCGCCCATCCGCCAGCAACGCTTCGGCCAGGCGGAGTTGCACCTCGGTATTCTCGGGGCCGTAGGAAAGGGAATTTCGGAAATCCTCGAAAGCCAGGGAGGGCTTACCATTCGCCAGGTCCGCATTTCCCTTTTGAAACCATTCGGCGGTGAGTCCTTCCTCGCGAGCATGGAATGTGCGCGCCAGCGCCGCCGTGATTACAAACAACAGTCCAAGCAGAATCAGGCTGAGCAGCAGTGCGCGCCTTTGTACATATCGCGATACGATATTCTGAGGCTCCGAGATCACAATTCAAAGATAACCCAGCCGGGAGGGAAACGCATGGATTTATGAAGGGAACTAAAGTAGCGCGGGCTTTAGCCTGCGGGTTTTAGCCCCGGCAAGGATTAACCCCCGCAGGCTGAAGCCCGCGCTACAAAAAAACAATGCCCCGGAGGGCTGGACCCGGGGCGGAAAAGCAGTGAACTGTGCACTGCGAAGTTTAGGAGTGATGCTGGGTGAATCGACAGGTTGCGCCACGTCCCGGCAACCGCCGAAGCGGATTCGGAACCACGGTGATACACCCAGCCCGCGCGTTGCCACAAAAAATCTGTTTTGCGAAACGCGTCCTGATTTAGAGAATCGCGTCCTTGAGCGCCTTTGCGGCGCGCAAACGAACAACGGTCTTGGCCTTGATCTTGATCGCTTCGCCCGTTTGCGGATTGCGTCCCATGCGCGCCTTGCGGTGCGCCTTCACGACGCGTCCGATGCTGGGGATCACAAACTTGCCTGCCCCGCCTTTGGCTTCCTTGACCGCCAGCTTGAACAGTTCTTCAAAAAACTGCGCGGCGACCTTCTTGGACGTGCCGACTTTTTCGGCCATGTGCGAGACGATCTTGGACTTGCTCAGTGGTTTTGCCATCTAGGTCCTTTCTCCTCCTCAGAATTGAAATTGCAGATGTGCCGGCCGCCTCGAAGAGCACGAGCCACGCACGGCGAGCACTATACGGGCGAAGTTCGCCCAACGCAAGAAAAAACATATAAAAACCCCGATTTGACGCGGCTTCCAGCGATGCGCCCGCCGGGAACGCGAATGTGTTAATCTTACTGTTTGCTTTTTTCGCGAGGAGCGCAGATGACGAACTGGAAAGAACTCGAAAAACAATTTGCCGCGCGGTTGGCTCTCGGCCGGCGTCCCGTTGCTGTCACGTTTCTGGACAAGGAACCTTCGGGCGTTCCCAAATTTTCCGGCACCGAGCCCGCCGGCTGCAGCTTCTGGCGGCTGGCCGCCGCCGGACGCACGTTCTACACCGTTCCCGCCGATCACTTCAACTGCGCCGTCGGAGCGTACACGCACAACGTGCAGCTTCCGCCGGAGCGCGCTCAGGAAACCGAGACGATGCTGGGCATGATGTTCAATCTCGGCTACGTTCGGCCGGAAGAAATTCCCAGCATCCCGCGCCTTGCCAACGAGCCCGCCGCGGTGGTCTTCGCGCCGCTTGCCGACGCGCCCATGGACCCGAGCGTCGTGCTGTTTGCTTGCAAAGCTCCCGCGGCCATGCTGCTTAACGAAGCTTCCATCC
>PMOP01000166.1 GCA_003161495.1 Acidobacteriota bacterium
TTGTGGTGGGTACAATGGACGCAAGTGTCCTTGGAAAAAACTGATCGGAGCGAAAGCGGACAATGAACGACACGACCTACACAGTGGCTCGATCCACTCCGCGATTCGCGTTTATCGCCGAAGCGGAGATCTCCGGCATGAGGGATTCGGCGCGCGTATCGGAATTGAGCGCGAGAGGCTGCTATATCGATTCGATCAATCCGCTACCCAAAGGGACCGATGTACGGATACGGATTCGCTACGGCTGCAGCAGTTGCGAATTTACCGGCACGGTGCTCTACACGCATACCGGTTTCGGCATGGGCGTGGTGTTCGCGGAGTTGAGCCCTGAGCAACGCTCCACGCTCGACGTCTGGCTGGACGAACTCGCGAGAAAATTGGTCTAAAGAAACATTTCCGGATTCCAGAATCTATTTCTTCAGAAATTATTGGGCCTCCCGTGATTGTCTCCTCTAGCGTTGAAACACGGACACTAAGCAAATTGAGTCAATCGTACCAAATCGTACCGAGTCCCTTGACGCCATCTACGGCCCTCCGATACTGTTGCGCTGTTTCTCAGATCCTTGCGCGCGCTTCCCTGCTTCGATGTAACGAGGAAATCATTCGCCATGCCTGTATCCTTTCGCGCTGAACATGTTGGCAGTTTGCTTCGCCCTCCTGAGCTGTTGCATGCTCGCGCGGCGCATGCCGCGGGCACTCTTCCCTTGGAACAGCTTCGTGCCGCGGAAGACCGCGCGATACTCCAAGTTCTCGAAAAGCAAAGGCAATTGGGGCTGGATGCCGTGACCGACGGCGAAATGCGGCGAGGCTCCTGGCTCACCGACATGGCGGACGCGGTCGACGGCTTTGTTTCCGAGCGCGTGGCTTTGGAATGGAAAGGGCCGGGCGGCGGCGTGGAAGGAAGCACGGCGCATGCGGCCGGCGCGAAACTCCGGAAGCAGCGAAAGATGACAGGGCACGAAGTTCCCTTCTTAAAGAAAAATGCGCACGGGCCATTCAAAATTACGCTGCCCGCGCCTTCCAATTTCATGCTGGCGAGCTATAAGGCTGGGATCACCGACAAGTTTTATCCAACGCACGCCGACCTGCTGAAGGATCTCGTGGAAATTGTTCGCGATGACGTGCAATGGCTGGTCTCGGAGGGCGTGCGCTATATTCAGTTCGATGCGCCGTATTATTCGCATTACCTTGATCCGCGGCAACAGGCGCGCATGCGCGAGGCAGGCCTCGACCCGAACAAGGAACTGGAAAACGCGATTGCCGGGGACAACGGCGCGATGCGCGACGTGCCGCGCGGCGACGTCACCCTCGCGTTGCACGTCTGCCGGGGCAACAGCAGAAGCCGCTGGTACACGGAGGGCGGCTACGACGCGATCGCGGAAAAACTTTTTGGATCGTTGCAGGTCGATCGATTTCTTCTCGAATATGACACGGCGCGGTCGGGCGGTTTCGAGCCGCTGCGGCTTGTGCCGCGAGGGAAAAGCGTGGTGCTCGGCTTGATCACGACGAAAGAGCCGAAGCTGGAATCGCAGAGTGAACTGCGGCGGCGAATCGACGAGGCTTCCCAATTCGTGCCGCTGGAAAACCTGGCGCTCAGCCCGCAGTGCGGGTTTGCATCGACGGCTCCCGGCAATCTGCTTTCCGCGGACGAACAATGGAAGAAACTCGAACTGGTCGTGGACACGGCGCGCAAAGTCTGGGGCGTTGCGTAATTCCCGCTATCCTCGCACAGTCCAACAGCCTCTTGTAGCGCCAGCCTTCAAGTTGGCATTTTAGAATCGCAGGATGCCCGTCTGAAGACGGACGCTACATAACTTCACGGACGTTCCAATTCCGGAAAGCTCGACAGGATTCGCCGGAGGCATTTACACTAATGGCGCAAGTGCGCGACGAATTTCAGAGGCCAAGGATCCGAATGCCTATCGTCAACTATATTTCGCCAAGCGGAATTTCCAGAAAGATCGACGTGCCTGCCGGAATGTCCGTCATGCAGGCTGCCTTGAATCACAGGATCGAAGGGATTTTGGGGGAATGCGGCGGAAATTGTATGTGCGCCACCTGCCATGTCTACGTGGACGCCTCGTCTTTGAATCGGATTCCGCCGGCAACAGACAATGAGAAATTCATGCTGAGCATTGCCGCGGAAAGCCCTGAAGCGAGCAGCCGGCTCAGTTGTCAGATCAAAATGACGGGAGAGCTGGACGGCTTGATCGTCCGGCTCCCCGGCAAACAGAAGTGAAACACGCAGGTAATTTCCGCCAGGAAGGATAGTGCGCAATCATGAAACTCCACGATTTTGCGAAGTCTTTCCGAGTCGAGGATGGATCGCATTTCCGCATGAAAGATTTCTCTACTGCGGACACGCTCGACTTGAAGTCCAAGGAACACGCGAAAAAAACGCTCGAGCGCGGGGTCGCCCGCCTGGCCAAATTGCAGGAAAAACTGTATGCCCAGGACCGCTGGGCCATTTTAATGATTTTGCAGGGCATGGATGCCGCGGGAAAAGACAGCACGATCAATCATGTGATGTCCGGAGTAAATCCTCAGGGATGCCAGGTAAATTCTTTCAAGACTCCCTCGGATGAGGAATTGCAGCACGATTTTTTGTGGCGAACATCGAACTCACTGCCGGAACGCGGCAAAATCGGCATTTTTAACCGGTCGTATTACGAGGAAGTTCTGGTCGTGCGCGTGCACCCGAAATTGCTTGCCCGCCAAAGAATTCCTGCGCAGCTTGTGCTGGATGATATTTGGAAGAAACGTTTTGATGACATCAACGCCTTTGAACATTATCTCTCGGGAAACGGCATCCTGGTGTTGAAGTTTTTTCTTCACATTTCAAAAAAGGAGCAAAAGCGGCGGTTCCTGGAGCGGCTGGAAGATCCGGATAAAAATTGGAAATTCTCCATGAGCGACGCGCTGGAGCGGCAGCATTGGGAGAAGTATATGCGTGCCTACGAGGAGATGATCCAGAATACGAGCACGAAACATGCGCCCTGGCACGTAGTTCCAGCCGATCACAAATGGTTTGCAAGACTGATCGTGGCGGAAGCCACGATCGACGCGATGGAGAATTTGGATCTCTCGTTTCCCAAAATGGACGCGGCGAAAAGAAAAGAACTGAAGGATGCCCGCGCCGCCCTTGAACATGAATCATGACCGCCGCGCCCACTCAGCAGATATCGGTTGCGACTCAATATTCGTGACAAATCAATCTCATTCATGACCGTGCCGCGGCACAACTCCGCCTGCAATGCGCGCATCTGATGATAGTGACTAAATCGGGTGAAGTACTTCGTGAAGTGATTATTGTTGGTGCGGGACCAGCGGGCATCGTTGCAGCCATTGCGGCGCGCAGGCAGGGATTGCAAGCCGCTGTTCTGGACGCGCGAAATCCCCCGATTGACAAGCCGTGCGGAGAGGGCATCCTGCCTCAGGGTGTCGCCGCGCTCGAGTCGCTCGGCATCTCCTTGCCGCTGGAAGACGCATTTGCGTTCCGGGGAATCCGGTTCGTGGACGAGGAGCATTCCGCACGGGCGGATTTTGCGGGCCCGACTGGTTTTTCCGTGCGGCGCGTGAAGTTGCACCAGCTTCTCGTCAATCACGCAACGGAAGCGGGTGTGGAGTTCCGCTGGGGCACGCGAGTCACGCAAATCGATCAAGAAGCTGTGACGACCGCAAAGGAAAAATTATCTTATCGCTGGCTCATTGGCGCTGACGGGCAGAATTCGCAAGTCCGGAAATGGGCCGGGCTGGATCCGCGGAAAATCCGAAGAAAACGATTCGGGTTTTGCAGTCACTTTCAGGTGACGCCCTGGTCGGACGTGGCTGAAGTTCATTGGGCTAGCGGTTGCCAGATATTTATTACGCCAATGGCAGGGCAAGAGGTGGGAGTTGCCGTGCTTTCGCGCGATCCGGCATTGCGGCTGGAATGCGCGCTGCCGCAATTTCCTGCGCTTGCGAAAAAACTGCGGGGAGCGTTACAGACAACCCGGGAATTCGGCGATACGACGAGCCTGAGAATCCTGCCGGCCGTCGCGCAAAAACGCATGGCGTTGATCGGAGACGCTTCCGGAACAGTCGACGCAGTGACAGGCCACGGCCTCAGCCTCTCATTTCAGCAAGCTATTGCCCTGGCTGAAGCGATGAAACGAGATGACCTGGCTCACTATCAACATGCTCACAAAAAGATTTCCGCCGTGCCCATTACCATGACGAGGCTCATGCTGCTCATGAGCGGAAGCGATTGGATCCGCCGCAGGACCATTCGACTGTTTCAGAAGACGCCAGGCTTGTTCGCAAGAATGCTGGCGATTCACGCGGAGACGAGGCCTCTTTCTTCGGTCGGCGTCGCAGAAATCGCGGGGTTCGGCTGGAAGTTCCTAAGCGCGTAGCGCCGATGATCCGCAAATTCCTTTTCCTTCGTCGATTCTCCGCTCTATTCCTGCTCGGAGCCTCCGCCGCGATGGCTGCAACGATCCTGGCGCCGGCATCCCGCGCGCAAGAATCCACCATTCAAATTGATCCGGCCCAGACGAAGATTGAATTTTCGCTCGGCGGCACCATGCATACCGTTCATGGAACATTTGCTCTCAAGAGCGGCGCGATTCGGTTCGATCCTTCCACCGGAAAAATTGGCGGCCTCCTTATTGTGGACGCAAGAAGCGGCGACAGTGGTAGCACGAGCCGCGACGGGCGGATGCATCGCGAAGTCCTCGAAAGCGCCAAATTTCCGGAAATTATTTTTACGCCCGTGCAAATCACCGGCGTGGTGGCCCTCGAAGGCTCTTCCAAAGTTCAAGTGTCGGGCCGGTTTCGACTGCACGGGCAAGATCATGACGTGACACTTCCAGTCGAGGTCAAGTCGGACGGCAAGAATCTGCAGATCGCGACCCATATCGAAATTCCCTATGTGCAATGGGGATTGAAAAACCCAAGCAATTTCTTCCTGCGAGTGAGCGATGTGGTTGGGATCGATATCCACGCCGCGGGCCGCGCGCAACCATCCAGCGCAAATCCTTAAGCGGGACGGATTCCCGCTGCCTGAATTGCCCGCGCCATCGCGCCAATCAGCGGCGCCTCTTCGTTCAACACCATATAAATCGGAATTTGCGCCAGGAGTGCGGCGAATTTTTCCTTCTCGCAGAAAGAGCGGAAAAACGCGCCGTCTTCCATTTTCTTGCGTATCTTCACCGCAATCCCGCCGGCAACCCAAACTCCTCCTCGCGCGAGAACCTTGAGCGCCAGATTGCCTGCCTCGGCTCCGTAAATGTTCACCCAGAGATCGAGTGTCTTTACGCAAACGGGGCATTGCGCGGTAAGGGCCAGATGCGTGATTTCAGGCGCGGAATCCGCTTCCGGGCCGTCAAATGAAGGATGAATCACCGATGCGTCGAGAAAAGAATGGATGGTCCGAAAACCGCGCCCCGAAAGGATCAATTCGATGCTGACAAATTCGTTGTGCTTTTTCATATAACGCAATAATTCAATTTCCTGTTCCGTCCGGGGCGCAAAATCCGTGTGCCCGCCTTCGGTTCCTGCCACCGCGTACTGATTTCCGTC
>PMOP01000379.1 GCA_003161495.1 Acidobacteriota bacterium
CGTTTTTTTGTCCTGGGCGGAGGCGCTTGCGGAACAACTTAGAGCGATCGCGAGCCCAACAAAAACGCTCAGCAAACGATTGCGCATCTCGAAACCCCTCCAATGATTGGGCATGCTTATTTGAAATGATCTTTGGCCGGATTATACACTGCGGGTCAAGGAAAAAAAGGTCGAGTAAAAATTCGCCACACGAGGTGAACGCGGTCCCCGGTATGGACCGGTTGAACTTTTCCGAATTGTTAGTGTTCCCGACGAGGGCCCTAAAAAACAGGCTTGATTGCATGTAATTTATAAGTTACACCTAGGAAGTGATCGAAATCCTTCATTACGTAAACCGTAGCGGAAAAGATGTCTTCGATCATTGGCTCACGCAGTTAGCGGATTCCCGAGCACAGGCGAAAATTGCCGTGCGGATCAACCGGCTCGCAGCAGGAAATTTTGGCGACTGCAAATCCCTCCGCCATGGCCTTTTTGAATTGCGAATCGATTGGGGTCCAGGGTACCGCGTCTATTACGCGATGCTCGGCACGGTTTGTGTATTGCTACTTTGTGGCGGCGACAAGCGGAAGCAGTCGTCAGACATAGAGCGGGCATTCGAGTACCTCAAGGACTACAAAGAAAGGAGCGGAACCACATGAAACGTAAAGCGAGCACCTCCCACGACGAGGCTGTTGTTCGACGCCTTCGGAAAGATCCGGACTTCGCTGCCGAGTATCTGAAGGCTGCGTTGGAAGATCAAGACGAACCGCGCGTTCTGCTTATCGCGCTTCGCCATCTGGCCCTGGCGCAAGGCATCGCCAAAGTTGCAAAGGCTGCCGGTATCGAACGGGAAAGCCTGTATCGAGCGCTGTCAATTCGTGGCAATCCGCGTTTGTCCACCTTGGTTGCAGTGACCAAAGCAATCGGGCTGAAACTTACCGTTGAAGCGGCTCAGTAGGGGACGATGCAGTTTGCCACTGCGGCTGGCTTGATTGGATGCATTGCTTGAATCTACGAGCCGTTTAGATTTTTTAGCTTCGGTTCCGCTTTTCTTCATTCGGATTTTCCCGCTTTCGCACGAGGGCACAAAAGGACAAACGCAGAATGATACTTCTGGCTATTCCGGGCAAGGAGGCGTAACAATGCACGTATAGGATCCCCCCTTTCAGGAATCGGCCCAGCTATCAGCCCGTAACCAGGAGGACCAGATGAATTCCGAAACGAATGTGGTTGCACCGAAGAGAGGCGACCGCGTGAGTATGGCCCAGCAAGAGGGTGTGTTTGAGGTTGCCGATATTAATTCGTTGATGCAAACGGCAAATCTCAAGCTGACGGACGGGCAAGGCCATATTACGCGGAATGTGCCGTGGACGGCGCTGAAGCCTTTGGCTAAGAAATAGCGGGAAGGGAAGTAGCCGGAACCCCGTGGGGGCTCCGGCTGTGAACATTCCTCAGATGCTGTCTTCGAGGAATGAGCGGAGATTCCTCGACCTGGACGGGTGTCGCAACTTGCGCAGCGCTTTCGCCTCGATCTGGCGGATGCGCTCGCGCGTTACCGCGAAGGACTGTCCCACTTCTTCCAGCGTGTGCTCGGAACCATCTTCCAGCCCGAAACGCATTTTAATCACTCGTTCTTCGCGCGGCGTCAGCGTCTTCAGCAGCGATTCCGTTTGTTCCTGCAGGCTGATGCTGATGGCCGCGTCCGACGGAGAAACGGAAGATTTGTCCTCGATGAATTCGCCGAGGTGGGAATCTTCCTCTTCGCCGATCGGAGTTTCCAGCGAGATGGGTTGCTGCGCAATTTCTTTGGTCTTGCGCACCTTCTCGACAGGAACGCCCAGGCGATGAGCGATTTCTTCGGCCCGGGGCTCGCGGCCGAGTTCCTGCACGAGCTGGCGGCTGGTGCGGACTTGCTTGTTGATTGTTTCAATCATGTGCACGGGCACGCGGATCGTGCGAGCCTGATCGGCGATGGCTCGGGTGACGGCCTGGCGAATCCACCACGTTGCGTAGGTGGAAAATTTATAGCCGCGGCGCCATTCAAATTTATCGGCGCCTTTCATCAAGCCGATATTGCCTTCCTGAATTAAATCGAGGAATTGCAATCCGCGGTTGGTATATTTTTTCGCGATGGAAACCACCAGGCGCAGGTTGGCCTCGACCATTTCTTTCTTGGCCTGGCTCGCCTCGGCTTCTCCGCGCAGCACAACTTGCAGCATGCGCTTGAGGTCCACGAGGCCGGTTTCGCTCGCGGCTTCAATTTCGCGCAGCTCGCCGCGCCGGGCGCGCAATTCCTTGCGCGCTTCCGCCGCATGATCGCCCTTGGAAGCGTCGGCCCTGCGTTCCAGCTTGACGATTTCGCGTTCGAGCGATTGCAGCCGCTCGACCGTGTGGTGGATCTTATCGATAAGCCGCTTTCTTTCGAGCGAGTGGAAATCGATCGACCGGGCATGCTGCGACATTTCGACTCGCGTCCGGGCCAGGCGATTCCTCTGGCGCAGATAAGTCCGCTTGTTCGATTTCGGCGTGTTTTCCAACTGGCTGGCCTGCTTGTGCGCCAAGGCATACAGCTGTTCGATTTTCCCAATGACTCGAAGAATCTCCTGCGTTTTGCTCTCGGTTTCCTCTTCGGTCAACTCTTCCTGATCGAATTGAACTATTTTTTTGATGGATAATGTGCCCGCGCGAAGGTCCTTGCCNNAGAACGATGGGAGACCTGGAAATGGTCTTCAGAACCATGAGGTGCCCGCGCTCCATGCGCTTGGCGATGGCTACCTCGTCCTGGCGCTTCAGCAGCGGAACTGTACCCATCTCCCTCAGATAAAGCCTGACCGGGTCGTTATTTTTGTCGAGCATCCCCGGTGTAAGGTCAAGCTCGCCCTCTTCGGCGACGGCGCCATGGTCGGCATCGACTGCATCGGGAGCTGTCTGTGGGGAGCCTGCGACCGCGATGTCATCATCCGCGGCAACACCATTCTGCTCAAACCCGGAGAGGTGATGTTCGCCCTCCTCCGGTTCCGGAGCGGTCTCGACGGCAGGCAATACGCCGTCTTCCTCTTCCGGAAGGAGATATCTGCGCTCTTTGCCGATGCCAATAATGCTTCGCACCTCTTCACCCGTCTCTTGATTATTCAGTGACAAGCAGTTATCCCCCTTGCAAATCAGCTCAGTACGGAATTCAAACTACCCCTGATCACACCTAGTAAACCCGGC
>PMOP01000207.1 GCA_003161495.1 Acidobacteriota bacterium
CGACCAGGTATTCAAGTTTTACTTTTGATTCTCGAATCACTTCTTCGGCCACTTGGCGCGTTCGATCTGTAAGGATCTGAAGCTCTTTTCGATCCATGACGAGCGGGATCATTATCTCAGGTATGACTTTAATTCCGCTCTTCTTACATTCAACCGCTGCCTCAATGATCGCCCGCACTTGCATATCAAGAATCTCTGGATAGGTGATCGCCAGACGGCAACCGCGGTGGCCCAGCATCGGGTTGGCTTCATGTAATTGTTCAACGCGNNCGGCAGCCGCGGTGGCCGAGCATGGGATTAGCTTCATGTAATTGTTCAACGCGCCGGGCAATCACTTCCACACTGACGCCAATTTTTTCCGCGAGTTCCTTTTGCTTCTCAGGGTCATGCGGAACAAACTCGTGGAGCGGAGGATCGATCAAGCGGATGGTCACAGGAAACCCGTCCATGACCTTAAAAATGCCGATGAAGTCGCGCCGCTGATACGGCAAAAGCTTGTCGAGTGCTTTCTTTCTAGCAATCGGAGAATCGGCGATGATCATCTCCTGGATGGCAAGCTGCCTCTCGATGCTCTTCTCCGGCTGTTCAAAGTCCTTGAAGAACATGTGCTCGGTGCGCACCAGCCCAATGCCTTCCGCGCCCATTTCCAGGGCTTTTTGCGCATCGTGCGGGGTATCGGCATTGGTTCGCACATGAAGTTTTCGGATGGAGTCGGCCCAACCCATCAGCGTTGAGAAAGCTTCCGGCAATTCCGGGGTGGAAAGCTTCACCTGGCCGAGATAGACCACGCCATCATTTCCATCAAGCGTGATCCAATCCCCCTGATGGAATGTTTTCCCGTTGGCGTGGGCGACTTTAGCGGCGTAGTCGATGTCGAGCTGCTCGCATCCTACGATGCAACACTTGCCCCAGCCACGGGCCACAACCGCGGCGTGGCTGGTCTTGCCTCCCGTGGCCGTGAGAATTCCCTGGGCGACGAACATGCCTCCAACGTCTTCGGGACTTGTTTCGCGCCGGACGAGGATCACTTTTTCTCCGCCCTGGACCATCGCCTCGGCCTCTTCCGCGGTGAACACGGCTTTTCCTACCGCGGCTCCAGGCACGGCATTGATTCCAGCCGCCACTTTCCGTTTGGCCAATTCCGGCCGCGCTGTTGACGGGTCGACGATCGGATAAAACAGGCGGTCAATATCCTCCGGCTTGATGCGCTCGATGGCCTCCTCCTTGGTAATAAGGCCTTCCTTGGCCATGGCCACCGCGATCTTGAAGGTTGCCGTCGGCGTACGCTTGCCGACGCGCGTTTGCAACATGTACAGCGTTCCTTCCTCCACCGTAAATTCCATGTCCTGCATGTCGCGGTAATGCTTTTCGAGGAGTTGGCGCACTTTTTCAAGTTGCTTGTAGACTTTCGGCATCAGCGTCGCCATTTGGCTCAGGTGCATCGGCGTCCGGATGCCGGCAACCACATCTTCGCCTTGCGCGTTGATCAGAAAATCCCCGTAAAAAATTTTCTCTCCCGTGGAAGGGTCGCGCGTGAAACAAACGCCTGTGCCGGAATTGTCGCCCGTATTGCCAAAAACCATTTGCACCACGTTAACGGCCGTTCCGAGGAGGCCCGTGATGCGCTCAACACGGCGATACGTCACCGCTTTCTCCGCGTTCCACGAACCAAACACCGCTCCGATCGCGCCCCACAACTGCTCCTCCGGATCTTCCGGAAAAGCTTTTCCTGTCTTCGATTTGAAATAGTCCTTGTACGCAACGACCAGTTCTCGCCAGCCTTCCGCGGGCACTTGGGTGTCATCCTTAACGCCGTGCCGCGTTTTCATGGCGCGCAGTTTTTCTTCAAGTTCTTCTTTAGGTAGTCCAATCACCACCGCCGAATACATTTGAACGAAGCGTCGATACGCGTCCCAGGCAAAGCGCTCATTTTTTGTGTTTCGCGCCAGGGCCTCGACCGACTTGCTGTTGAGTCCCAGGTTGAGAATCGTTTCCATCATGCCGGGCATGGACCGGGCCGAGCCGGATCGAACGCTTACGAGCAAGGGATCCTTCGAGTCACCGAGTTTTTTCTTGGTGGCCTTTTCGAGGCGTGCCAGATTCTTTTTGACTTCGGCGTGGAGAGCCTTGGGATACTTAAGGTCATGCTTTAGGTAATAGTCACAGCATTCCGTGGTGATTGTGAAGCCGGCCGGGACCGGAAGGCCGATCTTAGTCATCTCGGCAAGGCCGGCTCCCTTGCCTCCCAGCAAATCTTTCATGGAGCCGTCGCCTTCCGCTTTTCCCGCACCAAAAAAATATACGTATTTCACGAATGTCCTCCCCATCGAATGAAGAACGAAATTTTTGTCGGCGCGCCGACGTGCCGCCATTCACCCATTGCCATTATCGACCCAGGATTATTTTCTTACTCCGCCGTCACAATTTCTGAAAAATCGGCGATCGTCGAAAACTCCGACAGCAGACCAGACAGAAGCGTCAGCCGGTTCTTCCGGATTTGTTCCTCGTCGGCGTTCACCATCACCTCGTCGAAAAATCGATCCACCGCCGGGCGAAGTTTAGCAATTTCCTGCAAGGCCTCGCGGTATTTCCCCGCCCGCTTTTGCTGTTCCACTTCTTTCATGGCCGCGGATGCGAGGGCGTGCAACTCTCGCTCCGCCTCTTCCGCAAACAGGTCCGAGCGCACCGACGAAAGCTTCCAACCGGATTCCGGGCCGGCCTTTTCCAGAATTTTTCGGATACGTTTGAACGAGACCGCCAGCGGCTCAAAATTCTTGGTCTTCCGAATGGCCCGAACGGCTTCCATGCGGCGGATGGCGTCGACCAGATCGTCCGACCCGGCAACGAGCGCCGCATTAATTTCATCGTAGGCCAGTCCGCCAGTTTCCCGGAGCACGAATCGGGCGCGGTCCAGAAGGAATTCCAGAACCTGTTTTTCCACCGCTGGCGAAACGCCGATCTTGCGTGGCCCATGAGCCAGGGTCCGTGCCGACCGGGCAATCACCATGGAAAGCGAAACTGGCAATTTTGTTTCCACCAGAATTTTCACGATGCCGATAGCCGCCCTTCGCAAAGCGAAAGGATCACTTGAACCTGAGGGAATCAACCCGACTGCGAAACATCCGACGAGTGAATCAAATTTGTCGGCAAGCGCCACGGCCTGGCCGGCAATATTTCTGGGGATGGAATCATCAAGGCCGGAGGGCTTGTAGTGATCGTAAACGGCCCAGGCTACTTCTTCAGGTTCTCCTTGAGATTTTGCGTAGAGGCCGCCAACAATTCCCTGCAGCTCCGTGAATTCCCGGACCATCTCCGTGACGAGATCGCACTTGGAAAGTTCAGCCGCGCGATCGGCCGCGCCGACGCTGGCATGCGCGATGCCGCTGGCAAACCATTGTTCGGAAAGCCATCGGGCGAGTTCGCGGATGCGCTCGACTTTTTCGCCGTAGCTGCCCAGCTTTTCCTGATAGGTTACGGCGCCGAGCTTGGGAAGATAGTCGGCGAGCCGACATTTCTGATCCGTCTCCCAGAAGAACCGGGCATCCGCAAATCGCGCGCGCAGCACCCGCTCGTGTCCCGCGCGGATCAGGCCGGCTTTGTCCTTATCCAGATTGATGACCGCCAGAAAATTCGGCGCGAGAGTACCGTCCTTGCGCTCCAGCGCAAAATATTTTTGGTGGTCGCGCATGACCGTGATCAATATCTCTTCGGGAAGTTCAAGATACGACGGATCGAATCCGCCCAGAATCGCCGTGGGATATTCATTCAGGTAGGTCACCAGGTCCATCAGGTGCGCGTCCTCGTGAATCCGCAGACTCTTGCTGCCGGCCAGGCGCCGCAATTCCCCTTCTATCTTCTGCCTGCGGTCTTCCGGGCGCGCCAGCACGAAATTGGCGCGCAATTTTTGGACATAATCTTTAGCGCCCGTGACCGGAATCTTCGCCTTGCCGAGGAAGCGGTGGCCGGACGAGGAATTTCCAACCACGGCATCGCCCAGAGTGAAGCGCAGTGGCTTCCCGTCCAGCAGCGCTACCACCCAGCGGATCGGACGTATGAAACGCAGCCCGGTGGCCCCGGTCCAATACATGCTCCGCGTCCAGGGAATTTCCGCCACGGTTCGGGGCAGAATCTCCTCAAGAATTTCCCTGGCCGGCCTTCCCAGAATCACCTGCTTGGCGGAGAGATACTCGCCTTTCGGGGTAGAGACCGTGACCAGTTCATCGACAGGCAAATTCATTTTTTGCGCAAAACTCTCCGCCGCCCGTGTCGGTCTCCCTGCTGCGTCATACGCCACAGACTTGGGCGGCCCCTGAACATCCTTTGTCTCATCGGGCTGTTTGACACGGATGCCGGCACAGGACGCAGCCAGTCTGCGCGGAGCGCCATAGACTTCGACGGGAACGCCCTGAGTTAAATTGTGCGCGCTTAAATATTTCTCAAGTATTACTTTCAATTCCTTCATTGCGCCCGGCAACATTCCTGCAGGAATTTCCTCACAACCGATTTCAAACAAGAAGTCCGCAGTCGCCTTCTCCTTACCCTTATCCATCATCGGCCGGCCTCCGCGATTGCCGCCGCGCTGCGCGATTCCGCCTGCTGAGCGAGGAAATCGATAGCGACGCGACAGGCGATCTGCCGGATGCGGCCGATGAGTTGGGCGCGCTCCGTCGTGGAGATGACCCCGCGGGAGTCCAGCAAATTGAAAAGATGGGAGCACTTCAAGCAATGGTCATAAGCGGCAAGGACCGGGAAACGGCGTTCCTGCGTGCCCTTGCGCTTCTCGTAGGCGTCCAGCAATTGGCCGGCTTCTTTCTCGTGCAGGTCGAAGAGCTTTCGGGTAATGGCGGGATCGGCGTACTCAAAATTGTAGGCGGAAAACTCCTGTTCTTCGAGCAGCCTGACCTGACCGTAGGTGCGATCCTTCGACCAGCGCACATCATAAACGCTATCCACGCCTTGCAGGTAGGCGCAGATGCGATCCAGGCCGTAGGTCAATTCCGCAGGGACTGGGTCCAGGTCAATCCCGCCGCTTTGCTGAAAATAGGTGAACTGCGTAATTTCAAGGCCATCCAGGAGAACCTGCCAGCCGACTCCCCATGCGCCGAGAGTCGGAGATTCCCAATTNNTTTTCGCCGTAGCGGCCGTCGGCGGGCCGACGAGACGGCTGGACGTAGGCGACTCGGTAGGGCTCTGGTCCAAGAACGCGGAGAAAGGTTTCAGGGTGCATGGTCCCGGCGCCAACTTCGACGTCATAGGGCTGTTGGATTACGCACCCACGATCGCCCCAGTACTTTTGCAATTGCAGGATGAGATTCTGAAATGTGGGGCCTTTCAAGGATTCCGATTTTACTTTAGATTTAGCCAATTGCACTCTCTCCGGTTTCAAAAGTTTTTCTGGAGATCAATTTCTTCTCGATATGTCGCTCCAGAACATCTAATGTATAGCTTAATATTTCTTTGGTCGGACCAAGAGGCGGATTTTCTTTCAACAATTGGTCAAGGGTTCCCGCCAGGGCCGTCCGCCCAACTGAAAGTGCTTCTTTAGATATCGACTTCGCCCAATTATCGCGGCAGTCCGCGCAGAAGAGCTCCGCAAAACCTGCGGAATGAAAAGCAGGTTCTAGCTGCAAAGCTCTAGCACAACGTGAACATCGATCGAGCGAGCCAAGCCAACCGCCGAGCCGAGCTGTCCACAAACAAAAATATGCAAGTACTGCTTGAGATGGCCCATGTACCCGGATCGCGCGCGCGGTAAGCAGGATCAGCCGAAACTGCGCGTCGGCCGCTTCTCTTTCGCCAAGGACGGAGTCCGTAATTTCGCTCACCAGGGCGAAGCCGATGGCTGAGGAATAATCGCGCTGCACGTCCATGAACGATTCAAGCAATTCGCACTGGTTGATGCGAACGAGGTCCCTGGTTTCCCGCTCAAAATACCAGATGCGGATGTAAGCGAGCATCTCGAGGGTTGAGCCGAAGCGGCTCTTCGGCAAACGCGCTCCGCGAGCAACGCCACGCACGCGGCCGACCTGGCGATCGAGAAAACTGACCAGCCGGTCGCCCTCGCCCAGCGGAAAGGTGCGAAGAACTATGGCCTCAGACTCCTTGAGTGGCATCCATTGAGTCGGCGCGCCGACCGACCGAGACAAACCCGCAAGCAGATTTGCGCGACGAAATATTGAATTCGTTACTTACCATACCACGAGCATTGAATCAATTGAGAACCGCAAAAGGAATTCACTCAACATGGATGCGAATTAACTCTTAGTCGCGCAGGAACAGCATTCGAGACGGCGCCGCCGGGACTCATGATTCCCAACAGCGGCTTTTGCTGCCGTTCAATAGAAGCGGCAATCCTTTCTACCGGCGATTCGCACCAACGGCAGGCAGGAAGCCGAGCAATACATGCGACTTACAACCCTCTCCATGCTATGTTTAGTCGAGAATTCGAGAATGAATAATTATCAGACACATAGTTCGCTCATTTCCTCTTGCGCCTGATTAGAATTTCCGTACAGTGTGTTTGTGCAGGAAAAACCCTCTTCCATAGTTGATATCGTTGGCGTGGGGCTCAATGCAACCGACACAATCATCCGCCTCCCGCACTTCCCCGCCTTTAATTCCAAGGTTGAATTCTGCGTCTCTGAAATTCTGCCGGGCGGGCAAGTGGCTACCGCAGTCACAGCCTGTGCGCTCTGGGGCTTAAAAGCGCGTTACGTCGGAAAGATCGGCGACGACTCTGCCGGCATCCTCCAGCAAAACGAAATGATAAGGTCAGGCATCGAGGCGCACTGGGTCGTCGTTCCTCAGTGCCAGAGCCAGTCGTCATTTATTCTGGTGGACGAAGGAACCGGGGAGCGAACCGTGCTTTGGAAGCGTGACCCGCGTCAGGAACTCCTTCCGTCGGAGGTCCATCGCGAATGGGTGGATCGAGCCAGGCTGCTCCATGTGGACGGCCACGATTGCGCCAGCGCGACGCAGGCGGCACGCTGGGCGCGCGCAGCACACATCCCGGTTACCGCCGATCTCGACAACCTATATCCAGGAGTGGAAGCATTACTTGAGAATGTGGATTACGCGATAGCCACCAAGGAATTCCACGCCCGGCTATGCGGAGATAGCGATCCGTTCGTTGCGCTTCCAGCAATTGCTTCAAGATTTGGATGCCGCCTTGTAGCTGCAACCTTGGGCGTGGATGGTGTCCTGGCCTGGGACGGAGAGCGCTTCCATTACTCCCCTTCGTTTGATTTAAAACCAGTGGATACGACCGGGGCGGGCGACGTATTTCACGGGGCATTTGCTTTCGCGCTCTTGCGGGGCGACGGCCTGCCCCGCTCTCTGGAGTTCAGTTGCGCCGCTGCCGGCCTGGCCTGCATGGGAATGGGCGCACGGGGCGGGATTGCGAGCCTTGCGGATATCGAACAACTAATACGCAATGGGAGGCGGAGGCCCGCGGGCTTTCCTCAGGAACAACTGGAAGCCAGCAGGAACAATCGATGATTCCGC
>PMOP01000525.1 GCA_003161495.1 Acidobacteriota bacterium
CTCATTCACCGCAACCGGGGAACGCTTGACGTGGAAAACGTGGATTCGTTGAAAGACTGATGCCGGTTCTCTCTTATCTCTGGATTATTCCGCTCCTGCCGCTCATGGGCGCCGCCGCCAACGGTATTTTTGGCGGACGCTGGCCGAAGAAGGCCGTCTCGGCCGTCGCGCTTTCTTCCACCACGCTGGCTTTTCTCGCTGCGCTCGAAGCGGTCCGCGAATTCCTTTCCCTTTCTCCCGCTCAAATTCCGTGGATCAAAACCTACTTCACCTGGATTTCCGCCGGCGGATTTCAGGCCGACTTCGCGCTGCAGGTCGACCAGCTTACCGTGATCATGCTGCTCGTCGTTACCGGCGTGGGCTGGCTGATTCACATTTATTCCACGGGGTACATGCACGACGATCCGGGCTATCGCCGATTTTTCTCTTACCTGAATCTCTTTATGTTTTTCATGCTCGTGCTGATCCTGGCGGCCAACTACCTGCTGATGTTTGTCGGATGGGAAGGCGTCGGTCTGTGCAGTTACCTGCTGATTGGATTTTTCTTCTTGAAACAATCCGCGACCAACGCAGGAAACAAGGCATTCTGGGTGAATCGTATCGGAGATTTCGGATTTCTTCTCGGCCTGCTCCTGATTTTCCGTACGTTCGGCACACTCAATTTTTCGGATGTGTTTTCTAAGGTTGCCAATCTGCCCGCCGATCCCGCCGGGCAGATCGGCACGTTCACGGCGATTGCGCTTCTGCTTTTCGTAGGCGCGGCTGGAAAATCCGCGCAGCTCCCGCTGTACGTCTGGCTGCCGGATGCGATGGAAGGCCCGACGCCGGTTAGCGCGCTGATCCACGCGGCCACGATGGTGACCGCGGGCGTATACATGGTGGTACGCTCGCACGCGATATTCCTGAACGCGCCCCTCGCAATGCAGGTTGTCGGCATCATCGGGTGCGCGACGGCGCTGTTTGCAGCGACGATAGGCCTGGTACAGACCGATATCAAGAAAGTGCTGGCCTACTCGACCGTTTCGCAGCTCGGCTATATGTTTCTGGCCTGCGGCGTCGGCGCGTTTGGCGCGGGCATTTTTCACTTGATGACGCACGCCTTCTTCAAAGGGTTGTTATTCCTCGCCGCGGGCAGCGTGATCCACGCCATGGGCGGCGAGCAGGACATGCGCAAAATGGGCGGCCTGCGCAAGAAAATTCCCGTGACGTTCTGGACGATGTTCATGGCCACGCTGGCAATCGCAGGCGCGCCGGGCTTTTCCGGATTCTTCAGCAAGGACGAAATCCTGAACGAAGCGCAGCGCGTGAGTCCAGTGTTGTGGGGACTTGGAGTCCTGACCGCGGGGCTCACTTCGTTCTATATGTTCCGCTTATTGTTCCTGACCTTTTTTGGAAAACAGCGATACGACGACCACAAAGTGCACGTGCACGAATCGCCGAAGAGCATGACCGTTCCGCTTATTGTCCTGGCGATCCTTTCCGTCTGCGGCGGATGGATGGCCGCGCCGCAATTCATGGGCGGCGTGAACCACTTCAAGGATTTCCTCGCTCCCGTGTTGGCGACTACGGCGGAACCCGCCGCCGCGACAGCGGAATCATCGGGAGGCACCGACATTGTTCAGGCTCTCCTTGGCGCGCCGGTAATCGCCGGACTTCTCGGCTTTCTGCTGGCGTGGTGGTTTTATATCAAAAGTCCAAAAACGCCGGAGAAACTGGCGGTCTCTTTGTCCGGGCCCTACAAACTTCTTTCTGGAAAATATTTTATCGACGAGCTTTATCAGGCCGTGATTGTGCGGCCGCTCGTTTGGATTTCCCGCGATGTGCTGTGGCACGTGGCCGACGAGCGTGCGATTGACGGTACGGTGAACGGCGTCGCGACCGTTTCCCGTGAAACGGGCGACCGTCTGCGGCACGCCAACACCGGAAATATTCGCAGCTACGCCACGTGGATCGTCCTGGGCGTGGTTGTTTTCACTTCCCTGCTGCTCTGGATGGTGGACTGACGTGCAGCAAACTTATTTGCTTTCGGTTCTGACGTTTCTGCCCGTCGCGGGCACGCTGGCTCTGTTACTGCTGCGCGATGACGATCATATCTGGATTCGCAGGCTGGCGATGGCCACGGCGGTCGTCGAATTCCTTCTTTCGCTGCTGCTGCTCCGCGGATTTGACGTGCACGCAGCCGGATATCAGTGGGAAGAATTCCGCAACTGGATTCCGCAGCCGCCCATTCACTATCACCTGGGCATCGACGGGCTCAGCCTGTTTCTAGTCCTGCTGACCACGCTGCTCACACCGATTTCGATTCTGGCGTCCTGGAAATCGATTGACCAGCGAGTAAAAGGCTTTTTCATTTCGCTGTTGGTTTTGGAAACCGGAGTGATTGGCGTCTTCGTTTCGCTTGATCTCTTTTTGTTTTTCTTGTTCTGGGAAATGATGCTGATCCCCATGTATTTCCTGATCGGCATCTGGGGACACGGGCGCCGCATCTATGCCGCCTTGAAATTTGTGTTGTACACGATGTTCGGCTCGATCCTGATGCTCGTGGCGATTTTGTGGCTCTACCGGATCACTGCCGTTGCCGGATATCCGACGTTTGACGTCGCGCAGATCCAGTCGCTGCTTTTAAATGGCACCATCACGTTGCCGGCACGAACGGAATACTTACTGTTCGGCGCATTCTTCCTGGCGTTTGCGATCAAGGTGCCGCTCTTCCCGCTGCACACCTGGCTGCCGGACGCGCACACGGAAGCTCCCACGGCGGGCTCGGTGATGCTCGCGGGCGTGCTGCTCAAGATGGGCACGTACGGAATGCTGCGCTTCTGTTTGCCCCTGTTCCCGGAAGCCGCGCGCCGCTTTGCGCCGTACATTGCGGTGCTGGCGATCATCGGCATCGTGTACGGCGCCCTCGTGGCCATGGTGCAGGTAGATTTGAAGCGCCTGGTGGCCTACTCCTCGGTCAGCCACCTGGGATTTGTNNGGCGCGCTCTTTCTTTGCGTCGGGATGCTGTATGACCGGCGGCACACGCATTTGATTTCGGAATTCGGCGGCCTGGCCACGCCCATGCCCATCCTGGCGGCGCTCTACCTGTTTTCTTGCTTTGCCTCGGCGGGACTGCCGATGCTGAACGGGTTCGTCGGAGAGTTCCTGATTCTGGCGGGGACGTTTCAGAAACACGCGGCGTGGGCGTCCTGGGCCGCGCTGGGCGTCATATTCTCGGCCGTGTATCTGCTCTGGTCGTATCAGCGCGTGTTCTTTGGCAGCGTGACGCAGGAGAAAAACAAAGCGCTGCCTGATTTGGATATGCGCGAGCGCGGAATTCTTTTCGTAATGGCGGCTCTCATTTTGTGGATGGGCATCGGGTCGCCGTTCTTTACGCGGCGGACCGAGTCTTATACGCAAAATGTTTTGCAACTCATGCAGCGCCCGCAGGGCTACAACGCCGGCGGGACGCGCACGAATGGCTCGATCGACACGGATTTGGATCATGCTCCCCTGACGGCGCCCGGCCTGAACGCCGCGGCGTACGCCGGCGCGGCGGACTCGGTGAAATTGAAATAAATGTTCCCACCCATCCAAGACTTGTACAGGATTGCGCCCGAAATCGTTCTTTGCGGATTCGGGATGCTGGTCATGCTTCTGGCGCCCATCGTGTCCAAAACGCGCCACGGCCTGCTGGCGGGCGTTTCGCTTGCAGGCGCGGCGCTGGCTCTCGGCTCGACGTTTTATCCCGCGATGTATCCGGGCCTCGCCTATTCAGGCCTTTTCCGCGCGGACTCGTTCAGCCTGTTCGTGCACTGGATCGTCTGCGGCTCCGCGTTCCTCGTGATTCTCGGCTCGATCGGCTACCTCAAGCGCGACGATCTGGACGCCGCCGAATTTTGCGCGCTGATTCTTTTCGCGACGGCCGGCATGGGCATCATGGCCGGGGCCCACGAATTATTGACGGCCTTTATCGGGCTGGAAATGAGCTCCATCGCTTCTTACATCCTGGCGAGCTACCG
>PMOP01000029.1 GCA_003161495.1 Acidobacteriota bacterium
CACACGCACATGCCGTCCAAGGGAAACCTCGAAATGGGCGGCTTCAACGGGCAATTCGGCTTCTTCTACGTGGAACCGAAGAGCGAGCCGGGACATTACGATCAGGAATTTTTCCTTGCCGCACACCAGTGGGGACCTTCGCTCGCGCACATGGGACCTCCCAACAACGGCTGGGAAATCGCTTATAAATACGGCTCGATCAATGACAAAGCGCTCGGGCACGGCGATCCCATTCGCGTGAAGCAAGGGCAGCGCGTCCTGTTCCGCCTGCTCAATTCCAGCGCCACCGATGATATTTCGTTCGCCCTGCCGGGACACAAATTCCAAGTGATCGCCATGGACGGCAATCCCGTTCCCACGCAAGCTTCCGTGGATGTGCTGATGCTCGGCGTCGCCGAACGCGTCGACGCCGTCGTGGAAATGAATCAGCCTGGCGTGTGGATTCTCGGCTCGACCAACGACGAAGAGCGAATGAACGGTCTGGGCATCGTCATCGAATACGCGGGACAAACCGGCGAGCCGGCCTGGGTAAAGCCGGCCAAAGTGCCGTGGGACTACACCCTTTTCGGCACGCAGGATAATCTTCCGGAGCCCGATAAAACATTCGACCTGATCTTCAAGAAAATTCCGGGCAATCGCGTCGACTTCAACCGCTGGACCATCAACGAAAAATCCTGGCCGGACACGGACCCGCTCCTGGTGGAGAAGGGCAAGCGCTATCGCATGGTCTTTCACAACCAGACGGGCGACACGCACCCGCTTCACCTGCACCGCCACGATTTTGAAATCGTAAAAATCGGCGGGAAAAACACGGCCGGAATAAAAAAAGATGTCGTAAACATTCCGCGCTTCAGCGACGCGGAAGTCGATTTTGTCGCAAATCATCCTGGCCCATCCCTCTTTCATTGCCACATGCAGTTGCACATGGATTTCGGATTCATGGCGCTCGTGAAGTACGTTTAATTTTGATGGATTTCCTGTGGAGTGCCGAGCCGGAGGCACGCGATAGGCATCCGCTTGAATGGACCATTCATCCGTCGTATGCTGCCAAGACCGACTGCTCTTAAAGGAGAACACAGGAATGAAACGATTTATCTGCCTTATCGCAATTTGTTTGGTGGCGCCTATGTTTGCCCACGCCCAGGATTCCGCGGCAAATCCGCTGACCGCTACCCTCCGCAAACAGTTCGATGATTATGCCAAGAACCTGGTGGCCACCGCGGAGACCATGCCGGAAGAAAAGTACAGCTTCAAGCCGACTCCCGAAAATATGACCTTCGGAAAAACGATCGGCCACATTGCCGATGTCAATAACGCCGTCTGCTCGAAACTTTTTATGCCGCCGGCTACGCCGTTCGCGAAAAGTTCCGACACGGATTCAAAGGAAAAATTGGTCGCCGGCCTCAAAGCGTCCATGGATTATTGCGGGCAGCAATTCTCGAAAATAACAGACGCCAATCTGGCTGAAATGGTCCCGTTTTTTGGCGGCAGGCAGATCACGCGTCTTGGGGCGGCCTTGGCGGTTATCACCGATTTTGCGGATCACTACGCCGGACTCTCCATCCATCTGCGCATGAACGGCTTGCTTCCGCCCACAGCACAGAAAAAGATGTAGGCGTTCATTGATTTTATGTAGCGCAGGCTTCCGCCTGTGGGTTTTTGTCAGACGGACAAACGGCAAAACTCCACAGGCTGAAGCCCGTGCTACTTCCGAAAACGGTTTGACCACCATACCCCCGCATGTTATAAAAGTGAGCTTTCTGCCGACCCGGTAACCGGGCGTGGGTGTTGTGTGCTTGTAGATTTACCGGTTTGTAGCGGGAGACCGGGACGAAGCGTGGCATTTCCGCCCCTTCTTGAAGTGGCAACCTGTAGCAAATCCGGCAGGCCATTCCCTGAACGCCCTGAATAAGGAAATGCAGGGGTAAAATGGTGTGCCGAAAGCACTTACTAAAACGGAATGTAAGCCTATTGCATGATTTCAACGGAGGATCTCTGATGTGTACCTGGCTCGCGGGCATTGCCTCGCTTGGAAGCCGATTCACGAAAGCGGGCGCGGCAACCGCCATGCTGACTTTGCTAAGCGCCGCGGGCGCTTCGGCTCAAGATAATCCTGCCGGCGAGGCGGCGCTGAAACTCCCCGACCTTTCGCAGGTCACTTTTCTTGGGATCGATGGACACAAGCTGCTGACGATCGGGATCCTGTTTTGCATCTTCGGATTGATCTTTGGGCTTACGATTTATAGCCGGCTGAAGAATCTGCCCGTGCATCGCGCCATGCGCGAAGTGTCCGAGCTGATTTACGAAACCTGCAAAACGTATCTCTTCACGCAGGGCAAATTTTTGCTTTTCCTGTGGGTTTTCATTGCCGTCGTGATCGTTCTGTACTTTGGCGTCCTGTCGCCTGTGCCGGATAAGCCCGTCGGCATCACGCTGCCCATCATTCTGCTGTTCAGCCTTCTGGGAATGGGCGGAAGTTACGGGGTGGCGTGGTTCGGGATTCGCGTCAATACGTTTGCCAATTCGCGGACGGCGTTTGCCGGGCTGCGCGGCAAGCCCTACCCCATTTACCAGATTCCTCTGCAAGCCGGCATGAGCATCGGCATGATGCTGATCAGCGTGGAATTGCTGATGATGCTTTTCATCCTG
>PMOP01000293.1 GCA_003161495.1 Acidobacteriota bacterium
CTGCGTGCCGCACGCGGCACAGTAAGGATGGCAAAACACTACTGCCTTGCGCCGGTTCAGCTCATCCATGAGCGGTGCGAACGCCGGATTGCCAAGATATTTTCCGCCATAGCTGGAAAGAACACACGCGCCGTCCGCCTTGAGCGTATCGAAGGCGTATTCAATTTCGAGAAGGGCTCCCTCGACGTCCGGCAGCGGAAGAGTCGCGAATAAACCGAAGCGGCCCGGGTAATCCTTAATCACTTTGGCCGCGTAGTCATTGCACTCTCGCGCCAGGGCGCGCGCGGCGGCGTTATCTCCGAACCAAACACCCGGGTCGCTGATCGACAGGATCGAAGTGGCCACGCTGCCTTTATCCATTTGGTCGAGCGATTTCTGCGGCGTCCAATCCTGCAGACCCGTCTGCGTGATTCCCTTGGCTGTGCTTTCGGCAATTAATTTAGGCACGGAAAAATGGTGGTGCGTGTCGATACGAAATGGATGCGCCGGCGCAGCGGCGCCCGTTTGTCCCGCGAAACCGAATTCCGGCAGGACTGCGGAGGCGCCGAGCGCGGCCATCCCGTAGAGAAGGTCGCGCCTTGAAAACATGCTGGAATTCGAGCTGCCAGATCGATCACCAAGATTGCGAATGCTCATGGCGCCTGCTCTTTCATCCGTGAGTCCGCCGAACACTCACAGAAACAAATTCTTTGGTGTCTAGGGACAGAACAATTCGCAGATCATACTTACCCTTCCCCGCTGTTACAAGCACAACTATTTATTTTATGAAAAAGGCGGTGCAATTAAATTTAAATGGGCGTCGCAATGATTTCGACAGAGGGTGCTCTTGGTGCTCACCTCCGTTCGTTTTTTGTTTTGGAATTGGGGAGTCGCCTGGTATACGATCCCGCCGAGGAATAATCGAGATGAGAAAAAATTCAGTGTATGTGCTGTGTGTCTGTTTAGCGATAGCGATGTTCTCGCTATCAGCTCGCGCGCAAGCTCCCAGCGCCGGCGCAATCGTCAGGCTGGATCCGAGCCTCGATCAAATACTTTCGCCTGACGCCAAGTTGGAACTCCTGCAAGGGGAAGGCAGCTTTGAAGGCGGCGAAGGGCCCGTGTGGGTTCAACACGGCGACACTGGCTTTCTTTTATTCAGCGACACGTCGGGAAACCGCGTCTTCCAGTGGACGCCGGCGTGTTTCACATTCCCTTGTTCTACCGAAGGGAAACTGTCTGTATTTACGGATCATTCCGGCTACGCGGACGCCACACGCACGGGAAGCACGGATGCCAGTGGAGCGCGTCTCTACGGATCAAACGGCCTGACCCTCGATCGCGAAGGCAGAATCGTGATGGATGCGAATGGAGACCGTGCTGTCGAGCGCATGGAGAAGGATGGCAAACGCACAACGCTTGCGGACCACTTTGAAGGAAAGCGGCTCACCTGCCCGAATGACATTGTCGTCAAATCCGACGGCGCAGTTTACTTCACGGATGGCATGGCCGGATGTCTGCCGAAGCGGGAGGATGACCCCGCGAAAGAGCTGCCGTTCCATGGCGTGTTCTCCATACGAAATGGGAATTTGCAACTCCTCGATAAGGACCCGGGAGATCTCCCCCCCAACGGTCTGGCATTTTCCCCCGACGAAAAAATTCTCTACGTAAACAACGGAGGGCCGGCGCCAAATCAGAGGCAAATTTTCGCTTACGATGTCCAACCGGACGGCTCGGTGAAGAATCGGCGGCTCTTTATTGACTTCACCGGTGAAAAAGGGCTCGGTGGGCCGGACGGCATGAAGGTGGACGTCATGGGGAATCTTTATTCAACTGGGATGGGGGGCGTGTGGGTCGTATCGCCCGAGGGCAAGCGCCTCGGGAAAATTCCCGCNNTATATTGTCAGCTCAAAAACGTTGTGGAGAATCCGATTGAAGGTCGCGGGGATTCGCCCGCAATGAGAAACCGCTGTTAAATTTAATTGTTCGGCTCCGCTAATTGCGGTCGTCGTTGACCAGGTGTCCGTAGTCGTGGTCCACACAGGGGGCTTCCTCCAGGGCGTGCCCGCCTTGCAGGCCATGGATCAAGTGGCGCTCGATGACCCAGGGCCGCGTGAAAACTTTCGGGTCTTCAATCGAAAGTTGCCAGTCGATCATTAAACCTTCGCGCGTAAGTTTTTCCACCACGTGCATGGCGTCGCTGTGAATCGTGCCGTTCTGGCTGAGCCATGTGTCATCCACGAAATTCGTCACGTCGATGACCATGGTGTTCCCTTCCCAGTGTCCAATCGAATCGCCGTAATACGAAGGGTTGAGAGACGCGTCATGCTCCCGGCCGTCGGTCGAAACTATGCGAAAAGCGTTTTGTTCCGAAGAGTTCACCGTGTCGTAGAGGAAAACGATTTCGTTCGGGACTTGAACGATTTCGGTGGGCGGGCCCACGCGCGGAAAACCTTTCGGCGCGCATTTGAACGCGGGGTCTTCATGGCTTTGATGACTGCCTAAGTATTTTACTTTGTCGATAAGCTCCGGCCTGTAGGGAGGCAGATTCGACCCTTCCAGCCGGTGTTTCAATTCCGCGACTTTATCGGGGGGCTGAACAGGGCCTTCTTGCCGGCGCTGCGTGTAATGCGTTTTTCCGTCCGCACTGTCCGTTCCCGCGCTGACGGCGTAACCCCAACCTGCCGGCGCCCAGAATCCGGTCAAGTCCGGATGCCCATCGGCCAAATGCGGAGTTGGTTTTTTTCTCGCGGCCTCGATCTCCTCGGCAGGCGGTTCTTTCCAGGGAAGCCCGGTACCGTTCGGGTCCGCTCCGGCGAAAGGTTGATCCTTATCCAGTCCATATCCGGTGGGGACTTTTTTAGTTTGCGCGGGAGTTTGCGCAGTCTGGGCAGTGCCCAGCACGGGCATGAAACATAGGGCAGTAAGGGCGAGCCCTGCAACCTTGGCGCAGCCAACCAAACGGAATTTCATTTCGCTCCCCCTCATTCAGCCAACTGGTCTACGTCCAATACATTCCTGCAAACCACAGGGCCTGGCGAGATGCGCGGGGTTAATAGTTTTTGCCTTCGCTGTCGGCAGCGCTGCCGAACACAATCGTGTGGCCGTCAGCAAAGTGCACTGCCTTCAAAAGTCCAAGGTGTTTGGAGCCATCCTTGGCCACGGCGGCTTCAATCGTCACCACGTCGCCCACATTAAACATGGTCCTGACCACGCCCGCTCTTCGCAAGTTGCCTGGAGGACCGGTCTCAAACGAATAAGGGATTACTTTTCCACTTTCATCGGTCACGTCCGCATACATATACACATGCGGGTTGACCCACTCGAGTTTTGTGATGGTAGCTTTCACAGAAAACGACTTGGAGCTGTCAAACTCCGCCGTGGCGGAGTGGTGAGCCAGAGCGGGAATCGCCAGCAGCAGCAAACCAAACGCCATCGTCAAACCATTACGAAGATTTTGTCTCATCAATTTTCTCCCTGTTACTTGTTGCCATTCGTGTCGCCGGTGGATTCCTTCGATTTCAGCGCCTTGTATTGATCCACATCCTGATTGTTCGTGCAGAAGTATTCCAGCAGATCTTCGTGCCCGAGCGTCCAAACACGAGGCGCCGACGTCCAGGCCTTCGATAGAACTTTCGGATCTTCAATCGTCACCTGGTAGACGAGATAATTCATGGAGGGTCGGGTGATTCGCTCGACTACATGTTCCTGGTCGCTGTGAAACCATCCCGTAAAGTTGTTCCAGGTCCGCTCATCGAGCCCGATCACATCGATAACCAGCGTATCTCCATCCCAGTG
>PMOP01000388.1 GCA_003161495.1 Acidobacteriota bacterium
ACCAGCGTATCTCCATCCCAGTGGCCCACTTCGTCACCGTTGAAGGAAGGATCGGGTTCCGGGTTGTGCGCGCGCCCATCGGTGTGGACTACTCGCCAGTTATTGTTTAATTCGTCTAACTGAACGAATAACCCAGGAGTTTGGACTAATTGAAATGGATACGGATCAATCAGGAACATCCCAGGAACACCGCGCGGCATACAATTCACGGACGCTCGTCCCAACTCATAATCCGTTGCCGTCATCGCCTTGATCTTCGCGGCCGCCCAGGGCTGAAATGACGGCGGCTCCTCGGGCGTAACTTTCGGGTCGTACTGTTTTCTCAAAGCAGCGTTGAATGAGAAACCCCCTGCTGTGCCCGGGAACCAAACTCCTGAAAGATCGGGATGACCATCCGCAGAACGAGGCGCCGGCCCACCCTTAGGAGCGGACTGAGGTTTCGATTTCGCGTGACCGGGTTCAGAAGGCTTCCCCTCTTGCTCTTCCTGTGCCGCGGCGGGCAAAAGTGCGAGGCATAAGAGACACAGGAAGGCTCCGGCCCATGCACCGTAATAGGCAAGGCGTCGTTTCATCTCAGTTCCTCCCGCCAATCAGTATCCTTCTTTCGCGTTATCGCTGAATTTGCCTTCGACATCCTGCCCGATTCGATGGACTTCGCCATCCGACAGCTTAATCGTTTCGGCGGCGGCGCGATTCTTCACGCCGTTCTTGGCAAGGCACGCCCGCACGGTGACGGTTTTGCCGACATTGTCGGAGAAATCTTTTCTCTGTGTCCCGCTGCGTTTCAGGGTGGAGAGTGAAACGGTCTCAAACGTCCACGTGTTCACGGTGCCGCTCGGATCCTTCACGTCCAGGTGAAAATAGCCGTGCGGATTTTGCCATTCAAAACTCGTGAATACGCCCGTGAGGTCCATGCATTTATTCGCGTCGAATTCCGCGGCGAAGGAGTGATGGGCGGGCGAGGGTATTGCGGCAGCCAGCAAACCGAAAGCCGCCACCAGAACACCGGCGAGTCTGCGTCGCATAATTACCTCCTGAAACGAAAAGGATCACTGAAACTTTTATCGGCAATTCATTTAAGGATCTGTTGGACGCACCGTACCATACTTTGACTAGGGGTTTCAATCATCTGCCAACAGTGGTTGTGTGACGCGCTACGCCGGGTAATGGTTACATGATTCGCTGAACCACGAACAAAATGCCGAAGCGGCAGCCATTTTTGATGTTTGTGCGCGAGATCCAAACCGTTCAGGGACATTTTCGTCTTGACTTCCGTCCACGTGCATGTAAATAAGGAGACCGCAGAAGTACCTGCACAATTTAAAATTCTCAATCGGTGTCTCAAAGTGAGGTGGTTCCAATGAATTGGCAACCGTCGATGATCGTGGCATCCATGCGCCTGATAGTAAGGCAAACTGTGCGGTTGCTCTGCGGCGCGCTTGGGGTACTTCTGATTTGTCTCCCCGCATGGTCACAGGGCAACGCGGGACGAATTCTGGGAACCCTCACGGACCAAAGCGGCGGCGTGCTGGTCGGCGCCACCGTGACAGTCACCGACACGCAAAGGGGCACAACGCGAACGCTCACTACGAACCAGGCCGGTGAGTACAACGTTCCCAGCCTGCTGCCGAGCACCTACACGGTGCATGGCGAGGCCATGGGGTTTAAGCGGATTGAACGCTTGGGAATTATTTTGGAAGCCAACCAGGAACTGCGGGTCGATCTGGTGCTGGAACCCGGCCAGCAAACGCAAACCATCACCGTCAATGAAGCGCTGCCCATGGTCGATACCACGAACGCGGAACTGGGCGGAACTCTGCAGAGCGAGGCCATCGATAGCTTGCCGATGAACGGCCGAAATTTCCAAAACCTGCTGCAACTCACGCCCGGCGTGATGATCTATCCCGGTGGCACTTCTTATTCGGAAAGCACGAACGGCCTGCGATCCCACGAAAATCTCTACTTAGTAAATGGTATCTTTTCAAGTACTCCCTGGGACGGCCAGAGCGTTATGAATTCATCCTTGCACGCGGGCGATGCCGGAACGATCCTGCCGGTGGACGCCATCGATGAACTCAAAACGGAAGAAAATCCTCGAGCGGAATATGGCTGGAAGCCCGGCGCGATCATTGACATCGGAATTAAATCGGGAACCAACACCTTGCACGGCACGGCGTATGCGTATGGCCGTGACACGGCCTTCGATGCGCGCAACTACTATGATGTAGCGCCGGCTCCCAAGGCGGAGGTGGGACTGGAGCAATTCGGCGGCACAATCGGCGGAGCCATCAAAAAAGATAAGCTATTCTATTTCGCTAACTATGAGGGACAACTTTACACGATCGGAAATCCGATCCAGCACAACTTTCCGGTTACAGTTGCGCTGCCCAGCGCTGGCGGGGTGGGAGCGAACCTTTGTACCACCCTCGTCCAGGGCAATTGCAAGACGAGCCTTATCGATGCGTGCAACGACGCGTTGGCCGCCGGCAGGCTGACTGCGTTGAGCGCGCAGTTGGCTGGCCTCGGCGGACCAACCAGCGCATCACCGTGCACGCCGGTCTCCGGGCAACCCTCCGATGGCTTCTTGGGATTTTTCCCCGTGAACCCCGGACCGGGGACAAGCGAGTACACCTCCGTCCCAAGTACAAACGCCATTCATGGGGGCTTGGGAAAGATCGACTATCATTTGAATGAAAAAAACTCGATAAATGGCATGTATTTCTTCAGCCAGGGCAACGGCGCCGTGGTGGGCGATCCAACCACGATCGTCAGGCCCGAATGGTTGAACCTGCAGCATGCGCGGGCGCAAGCCATTTTGGGATCTTGGGCCTGGACCCCGAATTCCACCCTGGTCAATGAATTTCGTGTTGGCTACTCTCACTATTATCAGGACTTCGAGAGCGGCGACCACACGCTGAATCCCGCCAGCTATCCTTTTAATGGGGCGACTTACGTAATGCCCACCGGCATTACCAATCCGTTTTATTTTGGGATGCCGGTGATTGCGATTAACGGTCTCGCTAACCGGAACGGTATCGGGCAAAGCATCGGGCCTTTCATCACCGGGCCTGAAGGCGTGTTATCGCCAATGGATAGCGTCTCCATATTACGGGGCAAGCATGCTTTCAAAATGGGCTTCGAATTTCAACTCAACAGAGCCAGTGAGGACATCACCGCTAGCGGCAAGGGACCCGTAACGTTCGGGACGGGCCAAGGAGGAGGGCTCGTAAACTTCTTCGAAGGCAACCTCAGGAGCGCGAGTCTTTTCACGGGCGATCCCTCTCGAACCATCAGCAACCAAGCTTATGCCGCCTTCTTCCAGGATGACTGGCGAATTTCGCCGAGACTGACCATAAACGCGGGAATTCGTTATGAAATCGAAACGGTCATTAAAGACTCAAAAAATGAATTGGGCAATTTCGATCCTAACGTTGGGTTGGTACAGGTGGGATTTGGGATTTCATCTCCCTACAACGGCGATCACAATAACTTCGCGCCTCGCCTGGGCCTCGCGTGGGACGTCTTTGGGAATGGGAAAACAGTAGTCCGCGCGGCAGGTGGCATTGTTTACGAATCCGCTGTCACTTATGACGTGACTAATGCAGTCAGCAACTTTCTTGGGCTGCGCACCATTCCCACCGGCGTTCCCCTTTACAATAATGGCAGCGTAACACCCATATCGCCTGCGCCCGGCAATATTGACTTGTCCACTACAACTTACACCGCAAGCAGCGGTATCAATACGATTGACACGAACTGGCAGAACTTCGACCCCACGCAGCCAATCAGCAGCACGAACAAGCCCCTGTACGCGGGGGCCAATACTTCCGTCGGATGTGGAGACGGATTCACCGGGACGGCTGCCCCCCCATGTAGCATCGTTGGTATGGACCGCAATTTTCGCACTCCCTATGTGGAAAGCTGGAGTTTGGGCATCCAGAGGGCCATTACGAATAGCCTCAGCTTGGACGTGGAATACGTTGGCAACCATGGCGTGAAGTTGATAGGGTTTACCGATATCAATCAAGCACAGCAGGTCGGTGGCTTCAGTCCGGGTTGGGGTAATCCAAACGACCCGACGAGCGCGGCCGCCGCGTGTCTCGTCAGCGTCGGCGATCCAACTCCATACGACAACTGCAGCCCCAATGGGAACGCAGAACAAGCCGCCCGGCCTTTCACTGCGCCGTGTCCCAGTGCGACTCTCTTCGGGCCCAATGGCATCAACGCTGGCGCGCCGGGCGGTTCAGGGGGGCCGTTCAATCCAAAGAACCTCTGCGCGTCGTATTTGGCGGACATAACCATGATCAATAACTCCACGATGTCCAACTACAACGGCGTGCAGATATCAGTTAACGGACGAAACTATCATGGACTGTCGTTCAACGCCGGTTACACCTATTCGCACGCTCTGGGCATGGCTTCCGACGAGGGCCGGGCCTCTGACCTTTCTGTTCCCCTCAATAACTACGCGAGTCTCCGCTCGCAACTCTATATGCCCACGAACTACGATTTGCGGCATCGCGGAACTATTTCACTGACCTACGCCGTTCCAGGAAAGAAGGGCTACGGTCAAATGCTCGAAGGCTGGACGCTTAATTCCGTCATTGTCTTGCAGAGTGGCTCGCCGTGGGGCCAGTCCGATCTGACGACGGACTGGGACGGAACCGGCGAATTGAACAACGCCGCCGGGAGTGTGGGTGGCCAATGGAATTTCTACGGCAACCCGGCCGACTTCACCCCTGTTCACGGGTGGACCGATACGAACCTGCAGCAGGGCGGAGGGTTCGGCGGCGGGCTTCCGTTCTCAGGTAACGATACCACAGGCACAATAATGGCAGCTTGTACCGCAGCAGACACAAGTCACTTTTCGGGCAACCAGCTGCAACTCGCTTTAGCTTCTCTGGCAAACTTCGGCTGCTACGCCGTTGGCAACTCCGTCTTGGTTCCACCCGCTTTCGGAACTGACGGGGTCTCGGGGCGCAACCTTTGGCGCGACTCGGGATTCAAGAATTTAGATCTATCGGTCGACAAAGCGATCAAGTTCAACGATAGGATCAGCGCACAGTTCCGCGCGGAATTCTTCAACCTCTTCAATCACCCCATCTTCTGCAATCCCAATGGGATCGCAGGGGGCGCGAATTCGACCCCAGGCGATCCGAACACTGCAGGGTTCGGCGCCGCAGGTTCGACGCCTGATGTATGCGCCTCCAATCCCGAAATCGGATCCGGAGGCCCTCGCTCGATTCAGTTGGGCTTGAAGCTGATGTTCTAAAGGAAAAACGAGTAAGGCGGCCGAAAGGCCGCCTTGCTCTAGCTTTCTTTTACTTGGAGCGTTTGGCGGACAAGAGGAATTCGTTCTTACCCATTCGGATCGTCCCGTCGAAATCATCGTCGACGGCGGTTCCGCGAACCACGTACTTTTTATCCCCGTCCGTAATGGCGCCGAGGAAAATCGCTCCGTTGAGCGAACCTTCCAGCGTCGCGTCGCCGCTCTTGCTCTTCACGCCGCCTGTGATTTTCGCGCCGTCCTGGGTGACGTTCCACTGCTCGGTCAAGATGCCTTCGATCGTGCTATGGATCGTAACATTCCAGTTTCCAACCATATTGGCAGCCGGAGCGGCAGCCGCGGTTTGGGAATTTTGCATATTTTTTGCGGCGGCTTCGTTGTAGGGCGTATTGTCTTTGTTCACCAGGTGATCTTTATCAAGCGGAATGCACNNGTCATCACCCAGGGCTTGGTGAACATGACCGGATCATCGACCGTGGCCTCATACGTGACCATGTTCCCTGTGCGAGTCCAGCGTTCGACCACGTGCATTTTATCGCTGTGCATCATCGCGTATTTTGGGCCGACCGTGCCCGAGCCCAGCCAGGTTTCATCATTCAGACCGACCACATCCACGACCAGCGTATCGCCTTCCCAGTGCCCGATCGAATGCCCGACGTAGGAAGGATCAAAATCTTCGGGGTGTCCGCGCCCATCCATGTAGATGATTCGAAAATACGGTCCTGGACGGTCTTCGTACAGAAATGCAATCACGTCGGCGTTCTGGACAATCTGCATGGCGTAACCGCCGCCGCCTCGCAGTGACCCGCGGGGGACGCCATACGGCTTGCAATCGTACTGAGGGTCCAGCGGCGAGGCATCGCCATACATCGCGTCGCCAATGGCTTTGACCTTGGCCAGGTATTCGGGCTTGTAGGGAGGTTCTTCGCAAGAGATGCAGGTGCGGTCCAGCATGTTGACCTTGCCGTTCTGAGTCTGCCTGACGCGAGTATTCCCTTCTTCTCCGCCTCCGCCGTTTGCTCCACCGTAATCGAAGAAGACGGAACCATTTTCAGCCCGGTTGACAACGTGCTGTCCCGGTTTTTCTTCCTTGGGGTCTCCGTGGTAGATGTCGGCGAGGTTATAGAACCCGCTGAAGTCCGGGTGCCCGTCCGGGGTTCGCGGCGTCGGCTTGCTTGCGGCAGCGGCGGCGGATGCCGCAGCCTGGCCCGATTGAGCGACCGCGGGAACAGGCAGCAACGATAGCAATCCGGCCGAGCACGCGGCCGTCAGCAAACCCGCAATCAGACGATTGTTCGAACGAAAAGCATTCATGGTTTTGATCCTTGTCAGGCGGGATTCGAGGAGAACCCGCGGCGTTCGAGCGGGACGTTGTTCCGGCGCAACTGGAACTTATTCTCCGCCTTGTCTGAACACAAGAACGTGCCCATCGGAGTGGTACTTGATCTGTTTAAGAAAACCCCAGCGCTTCGTGCCGTCTTTCGCGGCGAGACAGGTGACGGTAACGACTTCACCGATTCTCCAGTCTTCCCTGTGCACGCCGGCGCGGCTGTACGTGCCGGGGGGATTTCCCTGGCAACCCCAGGTCTCGACCTGGCCGGTTTTCTCGTCCTTCACATCGAACCACGTGGCCGTGTGCGGGTTGACCCAGTCCACTTTTGTCAACACGCCGGTCTCGGACCATTCCTTGTCGGGATTGAATTCCGCTGTGAAGGAGTGATGCGCCAAAACGGGAAGGGCCGTAAGTAACACGCCGGAAAGCACAACCAGGACAATGCGGGCTCTGTGGTTCATTGACTTTGTACCTCTTCTGTACGGAAACCTTGGATATTTACGATTCTGACTGCCTTGCGCATTGCTGTCAAGAAAACTGTTCTCACCCGAGCTGATCGCTTCAGTGACCGGTGGCCATTACGGGAGCGAACTTTTGGATGCGCTTGGCCTGCTCCACCTCGCCCGTGAAGATGTTTCCTTGCGAGTCTATCCCCACCGCATTGATCCAGTGGAACTGTCCGGCGTATTTGCCGTTGCTGCCAAAAGAGCCAAGCGTTTTTCCGGTTTTGCGGTCAAGGATCCACACGTGGTTATTCGTTCCGTCGGCCACGTACATGAATTTCTGCTCGGGATCCTTGGAAAAGACCATCTTGTACGTGGTGCCGCAGGGCGGCATTTTGGTGTTGGGTGGCAAGCCGCCGCAATCTTCGCCGCGTGACGGCGTGTTGGGCGACACGTAGAATTCCTTTACGAAATGGCCATCCTTGGTGAACACTTCGATGCGGTCCTGGCCGCGTTCGCCCACATAGACGAATCCGTCCTTGGAAATTTCCGCGAAGTGCAGATCGGGAACGAAATTCTTTTCGTCCGGAGGCGGTGCGCCTGTCCACTTGTACGGCGGAATGGGATCGTTGGAAATTTCGCTCAAGGGCATCCCGTGGCCTCCCCAGCCGCGCTTGAACGCTCCCGTGTCCATGTCATACACCAGGACGCGTTTCCAGTTGATCAGATAAATTTCGCGGGCGTCTTCGTCGAGATTGAAACGCCCTTTGGACACGAGGACGTCGGTCAGCTGGTTGTTTTCTTTCAGAGGCGGCGAACCTTTCGGCGGCCGGTGATCGAAATCCCAAAGCAGTTTTCCGTCGTGCGAAAATTTGAGGATGCTGTCTTGCGCCGCGGTTCCGCCGATCCAGACGTTACCCTGACGATCGACGATAATCGTTTGCAACGCCGTGGGCCATTGCGGAATGTAGCCAGGGCCTCCCCAGGAACTGACCACATTGCCTTCCGGGTCCAGCTCGATGACCTCCGGTCCGCGCACGCAGCAATCGATCCGCGGCGGGTTATCGCCGCCGCCAATTTCATCGCCGTCGGCTTGCGCACCACGATTTAAAAACCAGACGTGGTCGTTCTTTTGCTCCACGTACAAACCGGTCACTTGCTGCATGCTCCAGCGATTGGGCAAGGGCTTTGGCCAGAACGGGTCCACGCGAAAGACCGGCGCGCCCTGCGCGTCGACGGCCTGTTTCAGCTTCGGCTTGGCCTCCGAGCGCACGGCGGCAATCACCGCCAATACCATGACGCAAAAGAGCGCCAGCGCCACGAAATTCGATTTGCTCCGTTTAATTCTCGCATCCATGAGTCTCACCTACCTTTCGCAGAAGCCGATTTGAGCTTTGGCAAGCCGCTCCAAATCCAAAAAAATGCTCGACTAACTTGGCGCAAGACATTTGCGGTGAATGCCATCAACACGTTACTGAACCTGGTAGACGTAAACTTCTCCGGGCGTTGTCCCTTTCGGCGGCACGGCGACAAACAGGCGGCCGAGCTGCGGAACCAGCAGGCCCGTCTTTCCGCCGGGACCCGAAGGAACATTTCCCAGGGACTGATAGTGGTCCGGGTCGGTTTCCTTGTACACATCGACCGCGCCCGTTCCACCGGAGGTTGCATAAATACGCTTGCTGGCGGGATCGAACATCAAATCGTCCACTCCCTTTCCGACTGGAAGCGCCTGAAGTTCCTTTCCGCTCTGGCTATCGAAAACCACGATGACTCCGCTGCGGCAGCCGACGAACAAACGGTGCGTGGATTCATCGAGCGCCATCGTGGCGTTGCCCTTGCCCAATTTGACCGGCCAGGCCGTGACCAATTTATTGGACTTGCGATCGATGATTTCGACTTCGGTCTTGGCCGGATTATTCAAAAAGAGTCTGTCGCCTGACTTTTCCAGCGACATGGCTTCCAGCGTGTCTCCGTCAATTTTGATATCGGCAAGCTTGGTGGCCGCGGTGGTATCGACGACGCTGAGCATGGTGAACGGTTCATGCGCATTGTCGCCGCCGTTGTCGATGTAGAGGTACTTGGTGGCAGGGTCGTAGCCGATGGAATCCGTATCGACCTTGAGCGTGACCGCTTTCACGAGATCGTAGGTCTTCGAGTCATATATGTTCAGCACTCCCTTTCCCTCGTCGGTAATGTAAATGCGACCGAGCTCTTCGCGGTACAGGACCGCGTGGGGGTGATCGACGTTGATTGCGCGGATAAATTTTCCACTGGCGAGATCGAATACCAGGACCTGCGCGGCTTCCTCGGCGACCACGAAAAGGCGTTTGCCGTTAATGTCAATGCCAAGATGATCGAAGCGGCCCTTGACCGAAGCGGGCATTTCATATTTGGTCGCCAATTTCAGGGGAGCGGCAGTTTGAGCCGCTCCGAACGTCGCGCTTAGCAAGAAGATTGCCGCCAGGAATAGTTTGAGTTTGTTCATTCGTTCTCTCCTGTTTTAGGTTCCGAGTACGCGGCATCGCCGCCAGTGTCTCCGGCGGAAACTTCCGGCACACCTTCAGGCCATGCCCATGAATTACGATTTTGGTTTTCGGCTGGTGCATCGTACGCTTCTACGGCTTTGAACACAACAAATTTGCAAAGCAGGCAACGCCGCAATCACAAATCTTTGCAGGCGCGCATGGAAAGAATGGAGGAAGAAGATCGAACGCGAGGGGTCGCGGGGCGAGAGCGGCTTACGGATCGCGGCGGATTATTTGCCGGGGTCGCGCTGGCTGAACGCATAGAGAACGAGTTCCACCCGGCTGGAGACTCCCAATTTCTCGAAGATTCGATAAATGTAATTCCTTACGGAATGTTCCTTTACATGCAGCTGCAGGGCAATTTCACGGTTCTTCAGGCCGTCTGCGACGAGATGAACGACTTCTTCTTCACGGCGCGTCAACAGCGGTATTCCGGCCGGATCATTCAACTGCAGAGGTTTGGTTTGCGTCAGGGCGTTTATAAGGTGTTCGATGTCCTCGTTGCTGGCCCATATTTGTCCTTTGTGGACCATGCGAATGCATTTGGAGAGGGACTTCAAGGAGTGCGTGCGGTAGAAAATTCCCCGCGCGCCTCCGCGAAAAGCATTGAGCACGCAGTCCGGATTGGAGGATTGCAGCAGCATGATGGCCGGCGTGTGATGCGAGTTTTGCAGCCTCTGAAGGACCTTGACCCCGGCCTGCGGGCCGTCCTGAAGCTCTTCGCTGATGAGCGCCACGTCGGGATGGTGCGCCGCAAGCTCGCCAATAATTTTCTGCGAACTTCCCGTCATGGTTTCGACCGCAAAACCTCTTCGACCATGCGCGAACGCATTCCTCAACAACTCGCTGGTTATGTTGTCCGCCGTGACAACCAGCACGGAAATGCAATCTTCCGACCGCCGCAGAGACTGGGGCATGCGATTACCTCTAACTTTCTAAAACACATGTCCGGGGGGATGCCGAACGAAATTTTGAATTTCTGGCCGTGGGCTAAATCAGCGCCACGTTGGTTGAGGGGACCTTCCCAAGATTAGCGGAACGATAAGACTTCGCAATTCATGGCGCAAAATAGCAGCCAATCGCATGCGATGCATGAACAAAGTTAGCGGCTGCTCCCCACGGTGTCAAGACCGATGTAAGACGCCATTTCAAACGTGCCGTTAGCCCGGTTTTCACCGGCAAAAGAATTTGACCCGGAAACACGCGCCTGTGGACCGCATCATTTCCGCGATATTTGCGGATGGGCGCCTAAATCTTTTGCGTACAACGATCCAAACAGTGAACGGAATTACAGACACCGGGCAAACGAGATGATTCCGTCCGTCGTAATTCGCGGAGACTTTTTCGATGAATGGACTTTTGCCCTTTCTTGTCCTCATTCCAGTCCATCGGTTGATTTTGTAAATCGGCCTCGTATTTGAGCAAAGCTGCGCCCTCAAAACAGTCGATCCAACTGCCCCTACTGGCAGGAGAAACTCTCTCTGAACATGCTGGTGTTGACGGGAGGAAATTATCTTTCTTCAACATAACTTTAGGCCACTTGTGAGATATCGCGCGCGCTCGTAGTCTACTCGCGCTGAAAAAAACTTTAGCCCGGAAAAGTTGGGAGAACTCACATCCTGCAATCGTCCGCGCAAACGGCTGAACGAAGAAGGGCCAAACGGTACCGGGTGAGTACCGCGGTAATTTTTCAATGGAAAGGGCCCGGCAATCAGCAATTCCGAGGGGAAGGCGCAACGCGGGATATGAGTGTGGAAGGCATATTTGTGATGACTGCCACTTGCCCTCCTCCGGACGCCCTGGTCCATATGGAAGTGATTCTTCACTTGTCGAATAGCGGCTCGACGGCGCAAATGAAATCCGTCATGAAAGTGTTGCGAGTGGATCACGATCTTGCAGGAAACAACCGGAGCGGATTTTCTGCAACCGGGAAGGGGTTTTTGTTGAGCACGTTATCGGAGCGGGCGTCTCGAGAGGTTGCCGGCCTAATCAAAGGGTCTAAAGAAGCGGCGAAGTTGCACAAATAATCGTCGCCTTTCGTGCCGAATTCCTGGGCCATGCGGCGCAATCGTTTCGAGTGGAAATGGGACTGAGAGGGCGAAGCTGTGTATCCTTCACAAATACATTTTGAATCGGTCTCGCGTTTTCCTCGGCCCGGCGTCGCGCCGGAAGAGTTGAATTGGTACGCGGTGCACACCAAAGCGCGGCACGAAAAGCGGGTGGCCGCGCAGTTTGAAGAGAAACACGTCTGCACCTTTCTTCCCCTCCTTCGGCGAATCCAAAGATGGAGCGACCGGCAATGCAAAGTGGAAATCCCCATGTTCAGCTGCTATGCATTCGTCCAAGTGGCTCAGACTACCGAGGAGCGATTAAAGATACTGCGAACGCCAGGCGTTCTGGGTTTCGTCGGAAATGAAAGACAAGGCGCTGCGATTCCCAGGGAACAAATCGAAAGCCTTCAAAAAGCATTAAACGGAAGCATTCCGTGCTTTGCGCACCCCTTTATCAATGCCGGAATGCGTGTGCGAATTCGCGGAGGGGCGCTGGACGGCGTCGAGGGAATTCTGGAACGTCAAGGCGGAGACCGAAGCCTAGTCGTGTCACTGGAGCTGCTGCACCGATCCGTTTCGATACAGGTCAAGGGTTATGACATCGAATTGATTTAATTTTTTTCCTGGACGCGTTGAAACGCACACTGGCAGATCGGACCATCAACGGGCCTGGAGAAGCTTTACCGAAGGAGCGTCTGGAATGAATTTTTGCAACCTGTGTCGAAAACTTCTGATGTTTAGCTTGGTCGCGCTTTCAGGTGCGATTCCCACTTCCGCACAGGTGACTTTACCGGCAGGCCCGGCGGGCACCGAACGAATTGACACCGGCAATTTCGCGCCAGAGACGACTTACGTTGAAAAAGGCCCCGCACTGCATAAACGAAATACGCGATACACGATCCATCCCAGCGACACGCTCGAACTGATATTCCTGTTTACGCCGGAATTCAATCAAGTTGTAACCGTTCAACCGGACGGCTACATCACGCTGCACGATGTGGGAGATCTTCCAGCGGGCGGAAAAACTCTTTCGGAACTTACTGCGCTCATCAAGAACGCTTACTCCACAATCCTGCATGACCCGGTGATCTCCGTCGACCTCAAGGACTTCGAGAAGCCTTACTTCATCGTAGGCGGCCAGGTTGGAAAACCAGGAAAATTTGATTTGCGAGGAGACGTCACCGTTACACAGGCGATTGCGCTTGCCGGGGGTTTTACCGACGCGTCCAAACATTCGCAAGTGCTCCTATTCCGGCGCGTATCGGATCAGTGGACCGAGGCCAGGATTATCAACGTAAAGAAAATGTTGAGTTCGCGCGATCTGCAGGAAGATCCGGAGCTGCGGCCGGGCGACATGCTGTTCATTCCCAAAAACGCGCTCTCCAAAATTAAACCGTTCCTGCCGACGACCTCCGCAGGGATTTATGCGAACCCGCCAATTTTTTAGATCTGCCAAGAATTGAGAGCGAGAATACGAATCGATATGAACGGACAAGAATATCCATTTGGCGTCAACGGCCCGCAGCGGTTGCCCACGCTCCGGGACATCGCAACGCCGCTGTTCCGCCACCCTAAGCTCATCCTCGTGACTTTTTTAATCATAGTTCTGGGCGCGATTCTCGGAATCGTTTTACCTCCCAAAGATTACGAGGCGAAAATGAAAATCCTGGTCAAGCGCGAGCGCGTCGATGCGGCTGTCTCGCCGGGCCGTGACGCGGCGATGACAATGCCCGGAGACGTCACCGAAGAAGAGCTCAACTCCGAAGTGGAACTTCTGCGGAGCCGCGACCTTCTCGAGAAGGTGGTCATCGCCTGCAATCTTCAAGAGTTGCTCTCCCGTCATTTTTGGAACCGCATCGTTCCCGTGAACGCAGGCGGCGAAAAGGGCTCGAGCCTGGACCGCGAGAAGAAAATCTCAAAGTCCGTACTGGCTCTTGAGGACAAATTACAAACGGAGCCTTTGAAAAAGACGGATTTAATTCAGGTGACCTACGATTCGCCGGACCCGCAACTTTCCGCGCGCGTTCTGCGAACACTCGGAAATTTCTATCTCGAAAAGACCGTGCAGATTCATCGTCCCCCGGGCGCGTTTGAATTTTTTCAGGGGGAAGCCCAACACTACGATCAGGAACTCCAGGCAGCCGAAGCGCAGCTGACAAAATTTGACCGCGAAAAAGGCGTGGCGGATCCGCAACTCGAAAAGCAGAACGTCCTGCAAAAACTTTCCGAGTTTGAAGCCACCTTCCAGGAAAGTCAGGTGGCCATTAAGGAAGCGGAGAAACGAATGCAAGTGGTGGAGGAACAGCTCATGTTCACACCGCAACAAACGGTATTTCAAAGTCGCTCGTCGGAAAATCCGTTTCTCATGCAGCAACTCAAGACCACGCTGCTTGATCTCGAACTGAAGCGCACCGGGCTGCTCGAGAAATTCGAGCCCGATTACCGGCCCCTTCAGGAAGTTCAAAAACAGATCGACCAGACCATGGAGACGATCGCTGAAGAAAAGAATTCGCCGGATCGGGAAGAAACGATGGGTCGGGACCCATCCTTCGAGTGGCTGCAGACAGAATTTACTAAATCAAGCGCTGATCTCGCCAGCTTGCAGGCGCGCGCCGCCGAGACGCTGCATGTAATTCGGCGGTATCGCAACCAGCTTGGCGTGATCGATGGGAACGGCGCGGCGCAAAATGATTTTCTGCGCGAGGTCAAGGAAGCCGAAGGAAACGATGTTCTTTATAAACAGAAGCGCGAAGAGGCGCGCATTGCGGATGCTCTCGATCGCCAAAGGATTGTGAACGTGGCCATCGCTGAAGCGCCCACTGTGCCCGCGCTGCCCGCGCATCCTCACTGGGCTCTGACCTTGCTTCTCGGAATTTTGCTGGCGTGCTTTGTGAGTCCCGCAATCGCATTGGCCGTGGACTATTTCGATCCGTCGTTGCGGACTCCGGACGAGATTCGGGACGATCTGCAGATTCCAGTGCTCACGGCGCTGCCTAAAGAGAAAGGAAGAACAAGTTATGTTTCTTGATTTTTACAAAATGAAGGACCAGCCGTTCGGCGTGACGCCGGACCTACGCTTTCTCTATCTTGGCCGGAGTCATCGAGAGGCTTTGGCGTCGCTGTATTACGCCGTGGAATCCGACCGCGGCTTTGTGGCCTTGATTGCGCCGCCTGGGCTGGGTAAAACGACGCTCGTCTTTCAGCTCCTCGAGAAACTTCAGCAGGGCTCGCGCACCGTGTTTCTGTTTCAAACGCAGTGCAACTCCAAGGAATTGATTCATTACCTGCTGAACGCCCTGGGAGTCGATGGCGAAGGCATGGAACTGGTTTCCATGCACAACAAGTTGAATGAAATTCTGTGCCGCGAAATGCTGGCGGGCCGCCGCTTCGTCCTGGCGATTGATGAGGCGCAAAATCTGGATTGGGAGGTGCTCGAGACGATTCGCCTGCTTTCTAATTTTGAAACTTCCCGGGCCAAGCTGCTTCAAATTGTGCTGATCGGGCAGCCGCAACTGGCTCGCAAGCTGGCCAGCCCTGAACTCGAGCAGTTGCGGCAACGGATTTCCGTGTTTACCGGATTGGAGCCGTTCAGCCCCGATGACATTTCGAGCTATATCGCTCACCGCCTGCAGATTGCGGGTTACGAGGGAGCTGCGTTATTTACGCCTGGAGCGCTTCGGATGGTCGCGGAACAATCGCAAGGAATTCCTCGGAAGATCAATGGCCTGTGCTTTAGCGCGCTTTCACTTGGCTGCGCCATGGGCCGCAGTCAAGTGGATGCCGCGATCATGGAAGAAGTCCTCGCGGACAGGGATGTGGAATCGTTGCAGCGAACAAGCACATCTCACGGCATGATTTCCGGCGCGGTGACGCCGCGGCCCGTACTTACCGTTTATCCCCCGCAGAAAAACTGGAGCGTTGGCCGGTGGTCGGTAGCGACGGCAAGCGCTTCAGCCTGCTTGGCTATCGTGGCCGGACTATTCTTCTTATCTTCCAACCGCATCGAACGGTCGATCCAAAAGACCTCCCAAACCTGGGCATCCTTAAAAGACTCCGCGCCATTTGGACAAAGCTACACGGCGATGAAGCCGCCTTTAGTTTCGCAATCTTCGGTTCTGAATGATCCGGTAGCGGAAGTTCCCAAATCCGGCGCCGGGCAATTTTCCGCGCAAACCGAAGACGCCGGAATCAATGCGGTCGTCGTGCAGCCGGGGGATACCATGCGTAAAATTATTCTGCGAACCCTGGGAGAGTATAACGGCGCGACCATCGCGCAGGTTCGCAAGCTCAATCCGGCGATTGCCAATCTTGACTTTCTCGCCCCCGGCGAGACCGTGCAGCTTCCATTATCTCTTACATTAAATACGCTTCCAGTACATATAGATAAAACTGCGGCGGATGGGAGCGGCCGGGAAATGAGCCGCGGAGAATGAGCAGGCATTTTGAATTGCTGCAGCGGGTTGCCAAGGACGATCTTTTTATTTTCCCCGGCGCGCCTGCTTCCCTGCCTGGGAGGGCGCCTTTCGCGGTTCCCGCGCGAAAAGCAACTCCGGATGTCGAAATCGCGAAACTCGTGCAGCGATTATTCCCACAGGCCGGTGCGAACAGCGGGCCCAAAGTAGTTTCTTTTTCGGGAATGCGGCGCGAGGATCGCAGCAGCTGGATTTGCGCGCGCGCGGGAGAAGCTTTGGCCGAGCAGGCAGGCGGCTCAGTTTGCGTCGTGGACGCGAATGTTTGGTCGCCGCAATTGCATGTCCATTTGGCGGCCGGAAATCGGTTTGGCCTGGCGGAGGCCCTTACTACGAAAGGCCCCATTCGGAATTTTGCGGCGCCCGTTAGCGGAGCGAATCTCTGGCTGATCGCTTCGGGCAGGGGGAATCCGGGCATTTCCACTTTCACGGAGAGTTATCGAGAGCGGTTTGCCGAACTGCGCGACACTTTCGATTACATCCTCATCAGCGCGCCGGCGCTTAGTCGCGAGACCGAGGCGATTTTTGTCGGGCAGCTGGCCGATGGAATCGTGCTGATCGTGGAAGCGAATCACACGAGGCGCGAGACGCTCCGGCGCGCGAAAGAACAACTGGAAAACGCGCAGGTGCGTCTCCTCGGCGCGGTGCTGGACCAGCGAACGTTTCCCATACCCGAGAAGTTGTACCGCAGGCTTTAAAGATCATCCTGTCACGTAAGAATTGAAACGAAGCCGCACATGACAAATTTTCGCCGTCAAATTCTGGTCAAACTGTTCATGCTCCTGGACCCGGGCTTGCTCATTTTTTCCTATCTGGTCGCGGCGATCCTGCTTTGGAATCTGACGGAGCCAACTTCCTTCGCTGCGTTTTTCTCGATCCGCGTGAAATTGTCGAACCTTTTGGTCTTCCTTGCGGTCTTCTATTTCTGGCATCTGATTTTTTATTTTTTTGGATTGTATGGATCCAGGCGGCTCGGGGATCGAAGAGAAGAGGCGATCATTGTCCTCAAGGCCACTTCGGCGG